>NZ_JAWRVK010000003.1:0-225877 GCF_036663575.1 Halalkalibacter flavus | reverse complement strand
TGGTTTTTCTTGCGATGAGCGGAGCCACCGTTTCTTTTAAGCCCTTTAGGGGTGGGGTTCTCCTAAAGGGCGCACGGCGCGCGGAGCCATTGCACTCTCCCTCGATTCACCACAAAAAGGCGCTCTTCCTTTTTGTGGTTTTTCTTGCGATGAGCGGAGCCACCGTTTCTTTTAAGCCCTTTAGGGGTGGGGTTCTCCTAAAGGGCGCACGGTGAGTGGAGCCATCGCACAAACTTCCTCTAGCCACTCCAAAAGGCGCCCTTCCTTTTTTGAAATCTAAAATAAAATTTCCCGCCCATTTCTCATGAAACTGGGCGTTTTACTTCTTTTTTCTGACTATTCTACATATGATATAGCAACCATAACCTTATCAATGCGAAGCTGTCAAAGGAGTGTGTGTCCATATGATGAGAGATTCGTTTGTTGAAGTGGAGTTTTCCGATGTTTATATCGAACTATCCAAACCAGCACTGCATCAGTTTATCAAAAGAATGATGAGCCAACATTACTCTCTCTTTTGGCGCTATGATGCAAAAACTATTTACCTCATGATTGAACTAGAGGATTCAGTCCACGAACTCCCTTTTATTCGAAATACTGAATTTCTCACCCTTTCAGCTGACAGTCTTCATGTTTATGATGATGTGTTAGCAAGTTCACTTGAAAAACTACTTCAACATGAAAAAGGCAATGGCATTGTCAAACGTTCCACAGAAGGTCCTCTCTATATTACTTCATACCAATCCGGTGATATTGAGTCGATGATCGAAATTGATGGGAGTGAAAAGGTCATGATGAACCGAAATGGATCGATGATTCAGTACAAAGATGATGGGAAATCACTTGAGCCACGTACCATATACAATATGATGAATTTAGAAATTGACTATGTCCTAATGGAACTACATGAAGCTTTGATTGACTCAGACGAATGGCTAATTGATTCTCACAAAAAGAAATTAAAGAAGCTACTGACTAGACGCGAGCAAGTGGAACAGCTACTATAACTAAATATAAGATAGAAATACTTGTTTCGCTGTTCGTTGTACAGCGAAAAATGCAAGCACCCCTGACGTGCTTGCATTTTTTCGGGACTCCCTCCACCTCTCCCCTGCCCAAACCATAAATATTCTTTTTAATTCTTCCACTAAGATAAATGAAATTACTTGTTGATAGACGGACTTTAACATACAATCGTATTGTTAATATTCTCCATTTAAAGGGAAGTTTTTTTATAAGAAAGGGAAGTCGCTATGTCAACAACTGTATTATCCAACCAAAAAACCCCGTTTGCTCGTGGGTTACTAGCTGGTTCTAGTATTGCAATTGGTTATTTACCAGCTGCTTTAACATTCGGTTTGCTGGCCAAAAGTACTGGATTAACATTTTTAGAGACGATGGCCATGAGTTTATTCGTTTATGCGGGTGCCGCTCAATATATGGCCTTAAACTTAATTGCAATTGGTACAGGAGCGTTTGAAATTATCTTTACTACATTTATCGTTAATATTCGTCATCTTCTCATGAGCGCCTCTGTCCGTGAGCGAATTGATGACGATCATCCGATTATCAAAGCTCTTTATTCATTTGGAATTACAGATGAAGTATTTGCAGTTACAACAACTCAAGAAGGCCACGTAAAGACAGGATTTATTATTGGTGTTTCAACAGTAGCTTACATAAGTTGGGTCATAAATTCAGGAATAGGTTACTTTGTCGGTACGATCTTACCACCTACCCTCCAACAAAGCATGGGGATTGCATTATACGCTATGTTTATAGCACTATTAATGCCATCACTAAAAAAGCATCGGAAAGTCGTATTTTTAGCCGTCAGCGCCGCTCTATTCAACAGTATTTTTTCGTTATTTCTCCCTAGTGGCTGGTCTATTATTTTAGCGACATTGCTATCCTCAGCAGGAATTGAATTTTTCTATAGAAATGGTGGTGACAACACATGAGCATGAATATGATGCTTATCATCTCAGGCATGGCCATTGTTACATATATTCCGAGAATGCTTCCTCTTGTATTTTTAGATGTAGAACGAATTCCTTCTTGGGTTCAAGCTATTTTACGGAATGTCCCCTATGCTGCTCTAGGTGCATTAATCTTTCCGGGTATTCTTACGATCAATGAAAACATATGGTACGGGGTTATTGGAGGAATAACTGCGATAATAATTGCCTATTTAGGTGCGAATCTTATAATAGTAGTGTTAAGCAGTATTGTTGCCCTTATGCTTTTGTCATTCATTATTTAACACATTTCATAGGCTTTCACAAAAGGTCAAACAACGGACCTTTTGTGAAAGCCTTTTTTATTGAATTCTGAAAAAGGAAATTCCTCTCTAATTTGTGTGTTCGCTTTTCTTCTCTACCTGAAAAAGATACAATGAAAGAATGGAATTTTCGAAATAGAGGTGAGACTTTTTATGAATAGCTCGCTTTTTCAAGAAGAGTCAGAGTTATATCAAGAAGTGGAACAAGATATTAGCCATACATACCATTTATTGACATCCTCAAGATATGTCAATAACCGTAACCTGGAATTAGTCTGTTCTGATGCCAAAACACGAGTAAATAAATTACGCAAAGATGATCCATTATCATACCTGCTTGTATATATGAATGGGGTTTATACATTATCTCTAAAAGCCAATAATCTTCATGAGTACGAACGTAGATTCAATTATTTTTTCCAATCAATAAGTCATGAAATTACTGAGTATTTGCTTACAATACAATCGAACGTGTACCGGCAGTTTCTCACTAAGTTGTTAGCGCTTGTTATTAAAGATCAACATGATCAATATGCCCCTTGGCCTTCCTTGCTTTTCAAAATCCTACACGAAACTCAGGCAGAGCATATTAATTATATATATGAACACTTGTCAAACGAAGTTGTTGCCGCTTCTTGTTCTCGTAAATTAGCTCATACCTACAGCTATGTAGCTTTACTCGCTGGAAAAGAGATCACTTCACTAACGTTACTTCAAAAAAACGTCGTAGCACTAAGTGAGCAAGATGTGACTTCCCATTTCCAAATACTGAAAGAACGAGGACGCTGGCGGACCATGAAACAATGGTTCCACGCATTGTTCCCTCAAAAGAAAAATGGCCATTATGGTTCGCTACAAAAGTTTGTAGATGAAATGAATTCTGCTTTACCAGTAAGTCCAAAAGAGCAGGAGTTAATTTGGGAAAGGTGGTTACAGTCACCAAATTTTCAAAGGTTTCAAATGTATATTAAACATTTATCAGAACAGCAACAACTTGCTTTAGTCGAACGGTTATTGCCCGAACTTGAAAAACGCCTTCACCAAATAGAAGCAGCAAAAACATATGAGAAGTTACTTCTTAGCTTTGAAAAATATGAATTGGCTGTTAGATACTTATTAAAACATGAGTGTGATCCTCTTAGATTACGTGAAGAAAAGTTAGAACTATTAAAAGCTGTAACGTCTTATGACATGGTACTGGCAAGACCTGTTTATCATCAATTTATTGTTAGGCTAGTCGAAAAGAAATCCCGGGTTTATTATGAGCAAGCTGCTCTATACTTAAAGGATCTTCAAGCATTGTATGTATCCGAACAAGATCAACTATTGTTTATGGAGTATGTAACTAGATTAAAGAAAATGTACCGAACGTACCGAGCGTTCGTTGAGGAGTTGAAGCGAATTGACCTCTAAAATTATTATACACGGTGGATGGCTACATGAATCTTTCTTCATATGGGGAGAGCGCCCACCCACATCTCGCTTTGACCAAATTGTTAATTTTCAATACCCTTTTTTGCATTCACCATTTAAACTCAAGCTTAAATTGTTTCAATTTGATCAATTATCATTTTACGGAACGTTTATTGATACAGAAAAAGCCATCATTGATGTCCCAATTCATAAAAGAGTGTACTCTTCTTTAGCTGGTGAGATGACTGTTTATCAGGCTCAGGAAAATATGAATCAATATTCTTTCCCAATAGAAGGGCTTGTTTTTCCTATAGATACTCTCATCACTTATTTTCCTTTATTTCAAACGTGGAAGGAAGAAGAGGACATCGAGCTAGCACCAGATTTTTTAAAGTGGATAGAGCTTTTTGAAAATGTCCAGGAATTTATAGTTGATGGCGCCTTTTCACCTACTCCATCAGGCCAATGGCAGTTAGAGCAGTTTCCGCACGAAGCATGGCTCGATTATATTCCTTTATCTGGAAGGTCCATTCGGGAAAATACGAGTTATATACAAAATAAATCAACTGGCATTCATGAAGCTTCGCAAATTGAAAATATCGTCACATTACTATCAGATGCCATGATTCGTCTATTACTACAACAGTCTCAAGTTCAGCATGAGTATTTCAATTGGCAAAATTCCTTAAACGAAAAATGGTTTCCACTTATCTCCCAGCTAAAAGAATCTGGTAAGCTCGATACAACCCTTTCAAATGAAGCATTTCAACAGCAAATTGGTTTGCTTCAAGCGAAGCCGTTTATTTCCGGTTTAGCATTGCAAGAACCTGATTCTAAAGATGGTGACTGGAAAGTGTCTCTTTGTATGGTCGACCGAAAGCGGCCTTCACTAATGGTTGAAATGGATCAATTGGAAAGAGGAGAACATCCGTGGCGCGAAAATCCAATTGCCCAACTCAAAGTTGATCTTAAAAAAGCACAAGACATACTTGATGTTTTAAAACCATTACGAATTTCAGCACCTACTTTGTTTCTAGAAGCAGAAGAGGCCTATGATCTATTTACAAGCTCAGATGATGTACTTGAACAAATAGGATTTCATTTGATAGTGCCTCGTTGGATGACAGAAAAGAAGAAACCACGTGTCAAACTAACGATGCAACAACAAGAGAGAAGCAGTGCTTCGAGTGAGCCCCTTCTTGATTGGCAGAGCGTTGCTTCATTCACTTATGATGTTGCTCTTGGAGACCACAAAATTAGTAAAAAGGAATTCGAGGAGTTTGTTGACGGACAACGCCCCTTCCTTTATTCAAATGGAGAATGGATGTCATGGGACCGGTCTTTAGCTGATAAATTATTAGACTATTTAGAAGGAATTCAAAAGGGAGCTTCCTTTTTAGAGGCTTGGCGTCTTGACCAACTTGATGACGAGGCAGAAATGGATTCAGATATTGATTGGGATGTTTCTTGGGGAAAAGAATTAACGCAGTCTATTAAAGAACTCTATACGTCTTCCCCTTCTTTAATAAACGTTCCTAGTGAATTACATGGAGAGCTTAGACCTTATCAACATGAGGGAGTCTCTTGGCTTGCTCACTTAAGAAGAACTGGGTTTGGCGGTTGCTTAGCTGATGATATGGGACTTGGGAAATCAATACAAACGATCGCATATATTCTCTATGTTCTTAAAGCTCAGCAAGATGCCGGGAAATCAAGTACGCCTTTTTTACTCATTTGTCCAACCTCTCTACTTTACAATTGGGTTCTTGAATGTGAGCAATTTGCTCCATCTCTACGGGTGTTTGTTCACCATGGGCCTACACGACTAGATGAGAAAGAGTTACAATCGTCGCACTGGGATATCATTATTACGTCCTATCAATTGGTCGTTAGAGACACTGAACTCTTTCAACAATACATGTGGAATGGGCTTATTCTAGATGAAGCACAACATATTAAAAATGTCGAAACAAAACAGCGACGAGTAATAAAAAGGCTTCAAGCCGTACATCGAATTGCATTAACCGGAACACCTATTGAAAACCGTTTAAGAGAACTTTGGTCATTACTTGATGTTTTAAACCCATCTTATTTAGGGTCATATCAGGATTTTCAGGCCAATTTTATGAGGCCAATCGAACGAGATCAGGATGAACGTCAGCTACGGAAGCTGCAGAAATTAATTCATCCACTCATTTTAAGACGAAAAAAGTCAGATCAATCTTTGCAACTCGGGCTCCCAAAAAAAGAGGAAAAAATTCATCATGTTCATTTATCAATAGAACAGGCAGCACTGTATCAAGCTGTTGTCGACGACATCGTGACAAAGCTAGCTGAGGTAACAGCATTCGAAAGACGTGCGCTCATTCTAAGAAGCCTTACTAAATTAAAACAGATTTGCAACCACCCTGCCCATTTCTTGAAAGAGCGTTCGATTAACGAACATGAATCAGGAAAGTGGGATGAGTTCTTAAAGCTGATTGAACGTCTTTCTGCAAACAAGGAAAAGGTCCTGATATTTTCTCAATACAAGGAAATGGGAGCGCTGTTAGCCAATGCTCTTGAAGAACGTTATAATCAAATGGTTCCCTTTTTGCATGGAAGCTTGACGAGAACTAAGCGCCAAGAAGCAATAGAAGCTTTTCAAACGAATGACAATATCAACTTTTTTGTACTCTCATTAAAAGCAGGAGGCGTTGGATTAAATTTAACCGCTGCGACAAACGTAATTCATTACGACCGTTGGTGGAACCCTGCAGTTGAAAACCAAGCAACCGACCGCGCTTATCGAATTGGGCAAACGAAGGATGTAACTGTTCATAAACTTGTGACCACAGGTACTCTTGAGGAGCGAATAGATCGAATGCTGTTGCAAAAACAAGAATTAGCCGATCAAATTTTAGCAGCTGGAGAACAACGTGTAACTGAATTATCTAATGAAGAAATCATTGAACTTATTCAACTTACTATTCCAGTGCGAAAGGAGTAAGCTGAAATGAAAGTACAAAATAAATCAACGTCATCCTATTGGTATGGAAGTGATATCAACGTTAACCTAACTAAACGACCTTCCGTTGCTATATCAAAAAACGAAGAATATAAAGCCTTAAAAAGAGCAATCCAAGAAGAAGCAAGAAAGAAATGGGGCAGACACGACACCCCATCTAAATAAAGAAAAGCTGGCTTAGCAGCCAGCTTCTTTATTTATTTAATTTCGATATCAACTTGTTTCTGAAACGTCCCATCCTCTGACCATGCTTTACCATCTATAGCTGCTAGAATGAGTTGCGCTTTTAATGTATACACACCCTCAGGAATGTCCTCAACGTTAATTCTTTCTTCAAATTCTTTTGATTCACCAGGTTCAAACGTCTCATGTATAAGAGCCATCGTAAACATTTTTCCTTCTGAATAACGATATACTTCCGTACCAGCTTCATCAAGTAAAACAAGTTCATATTTTTGGCCAGAAGAAAAATCAATCGCAGATGCTTCTTCCTGGTTATTTGTAACAGCAAGTTTTACTAGTAACTTATTGTCCGTTTGATCTGTCTCAACTGTAAAGATCCAATTTGAATCTACCAATTTCTCATCTCCTTCACCATTTGAAAGAGGTGCATTCGCCCCTTGTCCACAAGCACTAAGCAACATAAGTACCGACAAAAGCCATATCCATTTTTTCATTTATTTCACCTCTTTTATTCTTTTCGAAAGAAACCAAAAATCCCCGCAGTTTCGACTATGTTCGTAAAAGCATGAGGATCTACTTCTTGTATCACTTTCTTCAATTCATATAATTCATAGCGAGTAATAACAATCATTAATATCTCTTTATCTTCATACGTGTAGCCGCCTTTTGCTGGAATGCGCGTAATGCCCCGAGTTACTCGTTCATGAATAGCCTCTCTTAAAACTTCGGCTTGTTTTGTGACAATCATTGCAGTTAATTTCACATGACGAGTATAGATGGCATCAATGACTCGTGAGGAGACATACAAGGCAACTAGTGTATACAGAGCTTGTTCTGGATCAAATAGCAATCCGGCAGTAATGACGATAATACTATTTAAAATAAGAAAGTAGACGCCAACAGGACGGTCACTCACTCTTGATAATATTAACGCAATAATATCAAGTCCGCCAGAGGAAGCGCCCCATTTCAAAGTTATACCAGCTCCAAATGCCAATATTACTCCACCAAATACAGCATTTAGCAAAATATCTGGTGAAAATGCCCAAACAGGCAAAACTTCTAGGAAAAAGGTCGTTAGCACAACATTGACAAAACTGTAAATGGTAAAGCTTTTTCCAATCTTCAACCATCCTAAAATCGCAACAGGGATATTCAGGATAAAGAGCATAATCCCAGTTGAAAGTGGAATAACTGTAGCAAGCAATTGAGCTACCCCAGTAAACCCGCTTGCAAATACATTAGCTGGTATTAAAAAGAAGTTTAACCCTGCAGCCAAAAACAAGGCCCCAACTACAATAACAACAATCTTTTGAATTTCTTGTAGTGTTCTTGATTTCATTTATTAGGAAGACACCTTTGTTTGTAAATGCTGATTAAACCAATCAACCGATCTCAATACAGCTCTTCTCGACACTTTATGGCCAATTTTTTCTTCCGCTAACAGCTGAAGTTTGTCTGGGGTGTCTTCGTAATTAGCTAAAAGCTCATCATATAGCTTTTCGGATAGTGTATAAGGGACGACTTGATCGTCTTTCCCATGCCAAATAAACAATGGTCTACCTTCAAGTTTATCTAACTGCGTAGATAAATCAAACGGTTTTATCTTCCTTAAAACTTCTTCTTTCATTTTCTGTTCAATCATTAGACCGCGATTCTCAGCCGTCTTAATTAATCCATGAGCAAAAGCTTCATAATAGGCTGTCCCCATAAATGAAACAGCAGTTTTAATCCAAGGGTATTGAGTCAATGCCCCAAACATAGTAATTGCTCCCATAGACGTACCTATTACGCCGATTCTGTCTCCCTTTATTGTTCCACTTTCTTCTAATTCTTTTTTCATGAATCCTAACTCGTGAATAGATGTTAAAATAATCTCCCAAAAAGCTAAGTCTCGTTCGACCTTTGATTCTGCTTCACTACGTTCCCCGTGATACAATGCATCCGGTAATATAACTCTAAAACCCTTTTCAGCTAGTAAATAGGCTACATGTAAGTTATGTTCTTTTGCACTTGTAAATCCGTGAAAGAAAAAGATAGTTGGAACTTCTGGCTGTAAACGTTCTGATTCTTTCACTACATGTAACGATGGAACTTGTGCAATGGTTTCATTTTTTATTGTAATCATCTATTTCCCCATCCTTTTTCAAACAATTTATCTATTTATAGCATGTCCAATTTTTGTTAATTCACTTTACCAAAAACTAAGACATCATACAACTGATTAATCTCTCTATATTTATTTAGGCTCTTTTCGTAAAGATTGTTGCTGTGAAGAAATGTGTTGTTTTCTCGTAGTGAAATGGAGCGGAAGTCACTCGACTCCTGCGGGATGAAGAGGGAGGCCACTGAAAAACTTCCGTTTTTCGTGCTAATGAGAATTTGAATTAAAAAAACAGGCAATTTCCCTCCGTTATTGGATGAGAAATTGCCTTTTCCTTTTCTATTTATTACTCTTTCTCGTTTAAAAGCTTTAGTATTCTCTTGAGATTCACCGCAAATATCGTGGTAGCTGCTTGAATTTGCATACCAAACAGACCCGAGGATGATGCAATTTTTAACCCGTGTCGATGTTTTAACTCGCTATTTTTTGCTTCTATTTTATAACGTGACTTCGCCATTTGTTTAAACTCTTCTGTTTGTTGAAAGGCTTCTTGATCAGAATGTTCCTCTGATTTAATGGTCACATAATATGACTTTGTTTTTGCGCCTTTTTTATAACACCCTTCTTGAAATGGACAGATTTTGCATTTCTCAACATCAAATAGGTATCGAATTCGAGGATTAGTATCTTTCCCTTTTCGTTGATCATATTTTTTGTGAGTTGCCATATGTCCAGCTTTACAAACATACATACCGGCATCTTTATTGAATTCGAATTCATCATTTTTCCGTGTTCCGTGTGTAACGATAGGATGTAGTTTGGACACAAGATTCATGTTATTTGTTTTCGCAAATTGAATGTTATCTTTTTCAGAGTAGGCTGTATCTCCAATGAGTGTATCAATTTCCAAGCCAGTTTCTTGGCTTTTTTGAACTAATTCCTGTAGGTATTTCCCATCGCTTTTTTCCCCAGAAGTGACCATTGCTGCTGTAATAATTCGTTCTTCCGTCATAGCGAGGTGTGTCTTGAATCCAAAGAAAGAAGAGTCCTCTGCTTTGTGTCCAAGCCGTGCATCTGGGTCATTTGAATAACTGAGATGCTCTGTATAATCTTCTACTACTTCTTTTAACACATTTACTTTCTCTTTAATCGCTGGAATCTGAGCGATTTGCGGTTCTTTTTCCACAACAGAGATGACTTGGCGACAATACTCCAATTCATCCGCAACATCATTAGATGTTGTTTTAGCTGGAAACTTCTCCTTCATGGACTCATTAATCTGATAGACAGCTTTTCGAACATTTTTTGATTTTTCTTGTAAAAATTCCTGTGGGGATATTTGATTATAACGAGCTTTTGTATGTGTGGCATCCACGATGATGCTTTTACTCTTTATAATCTCCTTTTCTAAGGCAATCTCGACTGATTTTCGAATGAGCATATCTAATAAAGCCTCGTCTTTAAGGCGAAGCCTTCTGAATTTGGTTAGCGAACTTGGATCAATAACCGATTCTTCAGGTGCCATATTGAGAAAATATTTAAATGACATATCGTACTTAGAACGTTCAACTAAATCAACATCCGATAAATCATAAATCACTTTTAGTAATAGATATTTGAACATACGAACAGGCGGAATTGCATTCCGACCATTATCAAGGCAATAATTTGATTTTAACTCGTTTAGTATGAATGAAAAATCAACAAGTTCATTGATCTGACGAAGCATATTATCTTTAGGGACAACTAGTTCATAAATTCCCATATATGGACTGAGTGTTATTGTTTCTTCATTTGATATCATTAGATTCACCTACATCTATGTAATACCTAAATTATAAAATAAAATGACAGTGAAATGTTTGATGAAAATTAAACTTCAGACTGTAGACAAAGGCCTTTGAGTTTCATTTCTCAAAGGCCTTTTTACGCTATTTCTCCTATTTCTTTTGATCGTTGAAGAGTAGGGAATTTCTATCTTTCCGCTCAACAAAGCGGACGGGATGGGAGGGCCGACTCCTGCAGGAGGGAAGGGCAGGTTGAAATCCACCGGCGCAGCCGGTTAGTTCAACGCCCGCCTGCGGAAAGCGTGCCCCCCATCCCGGGAACGAGGTCGAAGCTCCTTTTCAAGTCCGAAATAAACGAGCACTTTTTCAGTGGCCTCATGAAGAGGTAGGGTCGAGACCCCACAGGCGCAGCCGAGGAGGCTCGACACCTCCTTGCGGGTGCGAGTGCTGGAGCGCAATGGAACGAACAATGTGGAGAACGCGTACCCTATAAAAACAACAAAGATGCGAAAACAGCCTTTTTTAAGAACAAATTTTTCTTACAAAAAAAGCCTGCTATGAACGTTCTCTCATAACAGGCTAAGCGTCATTTTCACCTTTGTTACAGAAGCTTTCTATTAGCTGTGGCTCTTCTGCTGCTTTTGATTGTAATGCTGTATACTTGTTAAGGCTCCTTCATCAACCATTTTATTATCTTCATAATCATACGGATGTGAATGTCCTATTTTCACTTGAGATTCTAAGTCTTTTTTACTTTTTCTTCCCGTTACTTTTTCATACATGCTGTGAGAGGCTTGAGTAATTTTGGCCCGTATGTCTCTTTTTCTGAGTAAAATTGTCGTTGCGCAAGCTGCCGTTGCGACTGCAATAATTGACTTCTTTGCCATTGTTATCTCCACCTTTTTTGTATGTTATAGAACTTTACCCGAAGTATTAATAACTAAACCTCGTTCATAACCGTCTTTCTTTTCGGACAATCTAAAGAAGAACAATGATGAAAGAGGTGAAGCTTCGTGTCTCGTACCGGTGACAATAATAAAAAGAAAAAAGATAACAATGCATTAAATCGTCAAAAAAATGAGCAAGCCCATGCAAACGCCGAACGTGGCAAGCATTCTTATTCCAAAACAACGGATCATCTGTAGGAATCAAAATTCTGCCATGGGGTGTCTCAAAAGGTCTGTTTTTTACCTTTTGAGACACCCCCAATGTAGAGGGCAAAAAAAGACCGCCTTTTACAGAGGGAAAAAACCTTTGTTAGCCCCCTCCATCGTCAGCGATCTTTTGACTTACTTCAATTCTTTTACATCTTTTACAATCCATTCTGAGCCGGACTTAACTTCGCCATCCCAAGCTAACATTCCACCAAAATAATTTTGTACGTTGGTAAATCCCTGATTTTGAAGATACAAAGCCACATTTTGACTACGATTTCCACTTCTGCAAACAAATAAATACGATTGCTCCTTATCTAATTGATCCATTACCATTGGAATGGTCTGCATTGGAATTAATGGCAAGCCAGGTATATGAGCTTCTTCATATTCTTCCACTTCACGAACATCAATAATAATCGGATCCTTCGAATTGCTTTTTATTAATTCTTTTAATTCTTCTACTTCAACTTGTTTAATTCCATCTTGTTCAAATGCCATAAAATCACCTCATACATTTTTCTTTACATTATCATAATTCAGTTTAGTCAATAGTGGTATTTCTTAATAACCACAATCGATAAATGTGTAACACTAATACTTTACAAACAGCATAAGTTGGTACAGCAATTAATAGTCCTATTAACCCAGCAAACCTTCCAGCAACTAGGAGCAAAAAGATAATCGTCAAAGGGTGTATTTGAAGCTTCCTTCCCATAACCTGAGGAGAGATTAAATTGCTCTCAATTTGCTGAACAATGACAACGACTCCAATCACTAACAGTGCCATCAGTGGAGAGTGCAAAAGTCCAACTACAACGGCCGGAATCGTTCCAATCCACGGGCCGATAAAAGGAATGACATTCGTAAACATGGCAACTAAAGCCAATACGAGCGGATAATCTAACCCAATAATTAAAAAAGCAATGTAAGCTAGGATACCAACACAAATACTCACAATGATTTGTCCTTGAATATAGGAACTCAAAGCAACATCCATTGCTCTAAGCACTTCTCGGCCTTCATTTTGTCTTTTTTCTGGCAGCAATTTAAGGAGTTGATTCGGTGCCTTCTCTCCCTCTTTTAACATATAAAACAACACAAATGGAATAATAACAATAATAAGCAATGCATTTGCTATAAACCCAATAAATGTTGCAATGTTATGACCTAAATTCGAAACGAAGTTATTTAAGTAATTTGCAAATTCCATCGTAATTTCTTCTAAAGAGAAATTTTCTCCCTCCTGAAATCTTGACACATATTCATTTGCTTGAAGATTAATAAACATATCACGAATTTCATTAATGAAAATAGGCATATTTCTAGTAAAGCTATGAAATTGCTTTTGTAATTCAGGGCCAATAAGTAACACTAACGCTGTTATTAGGCCAACCGCCCCAAGATAAAGAATCAAAATGGCGATCGCTCTTGGCAATTTCTTTGCTAATAAGTTTACAAAAGGACGCAGCAAATAATAAAGAACTCCGGCGAGAATAATTGGAGCAAACAATGTTTGAACTAAAACAACGATCGGACGGAACACCCAGTCAATTAAGGTGCCTAAATAAATGATAATAAATATAAGCGCGATTCCATACCCAATACGGAAAGCTTTCGTTTGTGGCATCAGCAAAATTCCTTCCTCATTAATCTTCCAATTATTGTACCATTTTTTTCTTCAATCTTCATTTCAAGCACTTTTTAAAAAGGTAAATCAAACTTTTCCTAGAATATACCTACTTCTCTAGCCTATTTTACCTATGTCGAAAATAGTCATTGAATTTCAACATGAATGATGTAGAATTTAATTGATAGAATTTTGATCGTGTTTTTACGAGAACAAGGAGGAATGAATATGAAAAAGAATTGGATGTTTCTTATACTACTAGGGTTATTCATCCTTATTCTTAGTGCATGTGGACAAGGTGCAGCTGGCAACGAAGAACTTCAAACCACTGATGGAATTGAAGCAGAAGAAAGCACTGATTTGGTAGAAGAAGATACTACCATTGAAGACAAGCAAGAAGAAGTGGAAACGGAAGAGCCGGCTGAATCCATTGAACCAGAAGAAGAAGAAGTAACAGCTTCTGAAGATGAAGAAGTCATTGAGGAAACGAAAGTTACTCCAATTGAGCTAGTTTTTTCTGATGACCAAGTAATGGACATGTATAGAGTCGAACGTCAATTAGAAGTAAGTGATGAAGAGCTTTTTAAAGCTACACTTGAAGCTTGGGTAGCTGGGCCAACAGAAGAAGGACTTGCCTCTCTTCTCCCAGAGGGAGTGGAAGTACTATCTGTTGAAGAAATTGAAGGAGTTGCTCATGCTTCTTTTTCTGAAGAATTACTACAAGCTAATGTAGGTTCTGGTACAGAGTATATGCTACTACAGCAAATTGCTCTAGCAATGAAACAGTTTGGCTTTAATGAGACACAAATTCTTGTCGATGGAGAAATCCATCCAGAATTGTTCGGTC
This sequence comes from Halalkalibacter flavus, assembly GCF_036663575.1. Taxonomy (NCBI): domain Bacteria; kingdom Bacillati; phylum Bacillota; class Bacilli; order Caryophanales; family Bacillaceae; genus Halalkalibacter; species Halalkalibacter flavus. Next base: position 211,471 of record NZ_JAWRVK010000003.1, on the reverse strand, counting down.
ACATTGATACGAGTGTACCAATTGTAGCAGAAAGCCTAGAAGACTACGAAAAATTAAATTAATCGCCAACAAGAATCACTCAGCGCTCGCTACATTGATTCAGGGGTACCCTAAAAGGTCAAAAATCTTCTAGGGTACCTTTTTTGTGCAAATTTTCCCTAATTTAAGTTCAACTGTGAATTGTGGTATGATACAGTACGTAATGAAAGTAGAGAATTGAGGGGTACAAAATGAAAACCGTCGTCACGACGTTGAATGCAAAATATATTCATACATGCTTAGCCTTACGTTGTCTAAAAGCGTATGCAGAACCTGATTTCCCAATAGAAATGGTCGAGTATACAATTAAAGACCCAGTCATGAACATCGTTTCTGACCTTTATGACCGAAAGCCAGATGTGATCGGATTCAGTTGCTACATTTGGAACATTGAAGAAACGATAAAAGTAATTAATATGTTAAAAAAAGTGATGCCAGAGACTAAAATTGTCCTTGGTGGCCCTGAAGTTTCTTACGATACAAAAGCGTGGTTAGAAACTCTTGAAAATATCGACTTTGTCGTTATTGGAGAAGGCGAGGAAACATTCAAACACTTGCTAGAAGAAATAAGCAGTACCCAAAAATACCATATGGTGTTTGGCCTTGCCTATCGTAAAGACTCAGAGGTTATCATTACAGCACCAAGACCAAAATTAAAACTCGATGACATACCAACACCTTATCGGTTTGAGGAAGATTTAGACGGCTTAACAAAGCGAGTCACTTATTTTGAAACGAGTCGCGGCTGCCCTTACAGTTGTCAATTTTGCCTATCTTCAATAGAAGTAGGTGTACGGTATGTAGACATTGAGAGAGTTAAGTCGGACCTTCTCTTTCTAATAGAAAGTGGTGCAAAACTTATTAAATTTGTTGACCGCACCTTTAATATTAAAAGAGATTATGCACTTGAGATTTTCCGTTTCTTAATTGAAAATCACCAAGGCTGTGTGTTTCAATTCGAAATTACAGCAGACATTATGCGACCAGAGGTCCTCTCTTACTTAAATGAGCATGCGCCACCAGGGATTTTCCGCTTTGAAATTGGCGTCCAATCAACGAATGATGCTACGAACGAACTTGTTATGCGCCGACAAAATTTTGAGAAATTAAAACGAACGGTGACTATGGTAAAAGAAGGCGGAAAGATTGATCAACACCTCGATCTAATTGCTGGTTTACCAGAAGAGGATTATCAATCTTTCAGGAACACGTTTAACGACGTATTTGCGATGCGCCCAGAAGAATTGCAGCTAGGGTTCTTAAAGATGCTTCGTGGAACAGGACTCAGGCTTCGTGCTGATCAACATGATTATGTATATATGGATCATTCTCCATATGAAATATTACAAAATAACGTCTTAACCTTTGACGAAATTATTCGTATAAAGCGAGTGGAAGATGTGCTTGAAAAATATTGGAATGATCACCGAATGGATCTTACCGTTGAATATTTAGTCGAACAAGAATTTGAATCTCCGTTTGATTTCTTTCAAGAGTTTGGTGACTATTGGGACAAACGAGGATGGGCACGAATCGGACATCAATTAGAGGACTTATTCAAAAGACTAGACCAGTTTTTGAACGCCCGTAAAACAAAAACAAAGGTAATGATAATACGCTCTTTTATGATGGTCGACTATTTTGAAAACCATAAGCATAAACCTCGTAAAACATGGTGGGACTTTTCGCTAACAAAACAAGAGCAATCTCACTATTTAAAGGTTTTGGCTGAGAACCCATTGTTAGTATCTGAAGATTTCGCTTCTCTCAAACTAACTGAGAAAGAATTACACAAACATACAATGATTGAAGCAATCCCCGTTCATTTTACAAATGGTACTTTTACAGAAAAATCCAGTTTACTGATTGCTTATTTTAATCCGAAAGCGAATCAATCAACGGTATTTACGGTTCCTCTTGAAAAGCTTGCATTAGCCATATCAGGAAAGTAGTACATTACTGGAGGGTCTCAAAGGCCAATAACAGGAGGCCACTGAAAAAGGTCGATTTTTACCTTTTTCAGTGGCTTCAATAACATACTTTTGAGACCCTCCCTTTTATGTTTATCAGCAATTAATTTATGTTCTCAAGAACCCTTTACTTTATTCAATAACTCGACAGCTGCTTTTGTCGGGCTAATCTGACCTCCTACAACTGCCTGTGTTAACAATGGTAACTCACTCTTCACCTTATCGTTTTCATAAAAATTTCTAAGAAGCTGTTCCTCTAACAAAGAATAAAACCAATTTGTTGCTTGTGCTTTTCTTCGTGCGTCAAATTGATTTGATTCCTTCATAAACTGAATAAACACTTGAACCGTATTCCAACATTCTTCAATGCCTTTACCTGTTAGTGAAGAAACCGTTTGGACTTTTGGTTCCCATCCTTCTGTCATTTCAGGTAACATATGAAGAATCCTGCTTAATTCTATTTTTGCTTGCTCCGCTTTTTCCAAATTGCTTCCGTCTGCCTTGTTAATGAGCAATAAATCTATTAATTCCATCAGGCCTTTTTTCATCCCTTGTAACTCATCACCAGCACCAGTTAGCATTAAAACTAAGAAACAATCAACCATTGAGCGGACGGACACTTCACTCTGACCAACCCCGACTGTTTCAACGATAATAATATCGTATCCAGCTGCTTCACATAGGAGTAGTGTCTCCCTTGTTTTTCTAGCTACTCCCCCTAATGTCCCTCCAGCAGGCGACGGACGGACAAAGGCGTTAGGATGTTTGGATAAACGCTCCATTCTTGTCTTATCTCCAAGTATACTCCCTCGAGATACCGAACTTGAAGGATCAACAGCTAATACAGCCACACGATGCCCCTTTTCACAAAGTATCATTCCCATGGCCTCAATAAAAGTCGATTTTCCAGCACCTGGAACACCTGTTACCCCTAGTCTTATCGAATTACCTGTTTCAGGGATAAGGTCTGTAAGAACATCTTGCGCAAGAGAAAAGTGCCTTTTGGCATTGCTTTCTATAAGGGTAATAGCTCTAGCTAAAATCGCTCGATTATTTCTTTTAACTCCTTCAATATACTCTTCTTTTGAAAGGGCACCACGCCTTTTATATTGCTGATCCATAAATCCTCCTCTCTACAATACAAAGGAGGTGTCCTTAGAAGCCACTACTTCGTTTGGACACCTTTATAAATTTTCCTTTCTATACTGGGGTTATTCCAACCAAACCTTTTGGGATAACCCTCTAGCTAGTTGTCTTCCTCATACCCCAACCGCCTGTTTAATTCAGTCATAATTTGTTTAGCAGCTACAGGAATGACAGTCCCTGGTCCAAAAATGGCAGCTGCTCCCTTGTCTTTTAAAAATTGATAGTCTTGAGCTGGTATTACACCACCAATAATGACAAGAATGTCTTCTCTCCCTAACTTCCAAAGCTCCTCTACTACTTGAGGAAGTAATGTTTTGTGTCCGGCAGCTAATGAGCTTACACCAATAATATGAACATCATTTTCGACTGCTTGCATCGCTGCTTCTTCTGGTGTTTGGAATAACGGTCCAATATCAACATCAAATCCCATATCAGCAAAAGCAGTTGAGATCACTTTTGCGCCACGATCATGCCCATCTTGCCCCATTTTTGCAATCATAATTCGCGGACGTCTTCCTTCTTCTTTAGCGAACTGATCAGTTACTTGACGGATTTCTTTCATCACTTCTTTCTCCCCAAACTCTGCACGATATACTCCGCTTATAGATCTAATTACTGCTTTATGTCGACCAACAACCTTTTCATACGCCAATGATATTTCACCGAGGCTTGCTCTTGCTCTTGCGGCTGCAATTGCGAATTCTAATAGATTCCCCTCTCCGCTTTCTGCCACTTTCGTTAAAGCATCAAGTGCTTGATTTACCTTATCTTCATTACGCTCTTTTCGTAACTTTTCTAATCGCTTTAATTGTGCATGACGAACAGCTGAATTATCAATATCTAATATGTCAAGATCCTCTTCTTGCTCAAGTCGGTATTTGTTTACACCGATAATTGTTTCTTTATTTGAATCTATTTGAGCTTGCCTTCTAGCAGCAGCTTCTTCTATGCGCATTTTTGGAAGTCCTGTCTCAATGGCTTTAGCCATTCCCCCAAGTTGTTCCACTTCCTCAATGTGAGACCACGCTTTTTTCATCAATTCAGCTGTTAATGACTCGACATAATAAGATCCTCCCCATGGATCTAATACATTTGTAATCCCTGTTTCAGTTTGTAAGTATAGTTGCGTATTCCGAGCAATTCTGGCAGAAAAATCAGTAGGTAAGGCAATTGCCTCATCCAATGCATTAGTATGCAGTGATTGCGTATGACCTAGGACAGCAGCCATTGCCTCAATACATGTTCGGATGACATTGTTATACGGGTCTTGTTCGGTCAAACTCCACCCAGACGTTTGTGAATGGGTTCTTAAGGCCAGAGATTTTTCATTTTTCGGTTCAAATGGTTTCATCAGTTTCGCCCACATCAGTCTGGCCGCTCTCATTTTCGCAACTTCCATAAAGTGATTCATGCCAATTGCCCAAAAGAATGACAGTCTCGGTGCGAATTGGTCAATAGCAAGACCAGCATTCATACCCGTTCGAACATACTCTAAGCCATCAGCAAGTGTATAGGCAAGTTCAATGTCCGCTGACGCTCCTGCCTCCTGCATATGGTAGCCTGAAATACTGATGCTATTAAACTTAGGCATATGTTTTGATGTATATTCAAAAATATCAGCAATTACTTTCATAGATGCCTCAGGTGGATAGATATACGTGTTTCGTACCATGTATTCTTTTAAAATATCATTTTGTATCGTCCCAGTTAACCTTTCCGGAGGCACACCCTGTTCCTCGGCTGCGACAATGTAAAACGCCATAATTGGCAATACAGCTCCATTCATCGTCATAGATACAGACATTTGATCAAGCGGAATACCATCAAATAAAATATTCATATCTAAAATGGAGTCAACAGCAACTCCCGCTTTTCCCACATCTCCAACAACACGTGGATGGTCTGAGTCGTATCCTCGGTGAGTAGCTAGATCAAATGCAATCGATAGCCCTTTTTGACCTGCTGCTAAATTTCTTCGATAAAAGGCGTTGCTTTCTTCTGCAGTAGAGAATCCTGCATATTGCCTGACTGTCCAAGGCCGAGTTTTGTACATTGCTGGGTACGGACCACGAAAGAAAGGTGCTATGCCTGAGACATAGTTTAAGTGTCTCATTTCCTTTATGTCTTCTTTCGTATATACAGATTTAATGGGTATTTGTTCTGCTGTTTGAAACATTGTCACATCCGTTAATTCCACATTCTTTTTATTTTTTATAAAAGATGGAAAAGGCATCTTATGAAAAGCTGGTTTCTTTATCATAGCTTGCTTCCCCCGATCTTTTCCTGTAAGTCAAATAAAAAATGGTAAGCATTCGTTTTGGCATGGATAGCTCCAGCCATACCTGCATCCATTAATTGTTTCATAAACGGTTCCTTTTGACGTCCAGCTATATATACCGTCTTAGTTTCTTGTGTAAGACCTTTAACAATTGACAGTGCTACATTCTCATAACTTTCATCACTCCCACATAAAACGACAAGTTTGTGTTGTTTTGCTAATTTGATTGCTTCTTCACTAGTTTCCATCGGATTAGAAACCTCAACTTGAAACCCACCGCATTGAAACAGCTCTTCAATAAAGTCAACTCTTGTTTTATGAGAGGCAATACTACCTAACCGAACAATATAGACAACTGGAATCTCTCCAATAGTTTCTTTGATTTGATTACTACGTGTGCGAAGTAGTTCGTACGGCTCTGCTAAACGTCGTTGTAAAATACGTTCAACTTCTACTGGTTGGCAAGGAGTTTTTAATTGGTGATGTATTTGGTGAAAGGGGATATTTTGTTGAACCAACTTTTCTACTTCGGCTATTGTCTTTGGTTTTTCTTGAATCATTTGTTTGTCTTTTTCGTTTAATGCATCGAAATACGCCTTCCGTTCTGCTTTTTTCGATCTTTGTTTTGGAGGTTTTTTTTCGCTACCTTTAACATATTGATTAACACCAACAATCGTTTGTCTTCTATCTTTCACGCTTTCCACTTGCTTTTCCCAACATATGTCGATCTTTGTTTGAACAAGACCGTTTTTTAATGACGCAAACATTCCCCCTTCCCTTTCTAACTCCTGAAAAATACCCCATGCTTTTTTTGCTATTTTTTCAGTTAAATGCTCTACAAACCAAGATCCACCTGCAGGATCTATTGTTGCTCCAATATATGCTTCATCTCGCAAAATCAACGAAGTGTTTCTAGCAATGCGGCTCGAGAATTCGGTTGGTTCTTGTACAAGCTCATCAATTGGGCTAACTGAAACGCTATTTACTCCAGCAACTGCTGCTGCAAAAGATTCACTAGTCCCTCGGAGTACATTCACATACATATCTTCCTTTGTTTTGGTAAATGAAGATGTGCGTGCATGAATCACCATTTTCTGTCCAGTTTCTTCTGCTCCAAATTCAGCCATTATCACCGCCCACAGTGCACGAGCAGCACGAACTTTTGCTATTTCACTAAAAAAATCTTTCCCAATTGAAAATGAAAACGTAATTGATTGTCCAGCCTCAGTTGCGGAAACTCCACGCTTCATTAAAGCTTCGATATATTCCACGCCCATCGATAACGTACTAGCTAATTCTAAAGCAGGGCTAGCTCCTCCATTATGAAAAACGTGACTTTGAGCGAGAACCGTACGTAAATCAGGGTGATTAGCTATTGCCCATTTAACCGCCCATGCCATCAAATCATAACTACGTTCTAATGGGTAATACATCCTACCTTCCTTCGCTAATTGATGAAGGGGATCAGAGGCGATCGTGCCTGTTAATCGATTGGTAACATGATTGATGGCAGCTAATAATGGAACACTAACAACCCCTGCATCAATATGAAACGGAAATTCGGAAAAGTCGATACCCTGAAAGGCTTTCTTTACATCATTTAAATCATATAGAGGAACAGTAGAGAATGGCTCTTCCAGGTTCGACTTCCCTCCATTTTTCATTTCATTTGAAATAAGAATATGAGCTACATTTTGCCCTTTAGTAAAATCTTGTTTTATTCGCTCATGCAATAATGCAGGAGTAGCTGCACCTAATTCTTGACTAATAGCCATTCGTTTTGGTTCTATAGTTATGCCTCTTACATAAGGGAACACTCCAGGTTGATTAACGAAAGTCTTGCAAGCTTCAAGATCTTTTAATTGATACATAGGTTGAAGGACAATATCATCAAGTAGCTTTGTAAGGAGCGTGTCTTCAAACGATTTCCCTTTTAAAGATTTTTCTGCAACTTTACGCCATTGTTCATACGTAGGAATTGGAAATTCATTAAATGTCATATCCATCATATTCGGCTGCCACTTTGGCTTCACCGTTCACTCCCTTCCTGACAATTAAGGCGTTAATATAGAAGCTACTGAAAAAGTCGTTCTTGCTTTTTCAGTGCACTCAGCTTCTATTACAAAGGGATATTTCCATGTTTTTTCTTAGGTAGTTGCTTCTTTTTCTTTTTTAACATTTCTAATCCTTGAGCTAAGCTTCGCCTTGTATCGCGAGGGTCGATTACGTCATCGACCATTCCATTTGCAGCTGCAATATATGGATTAGCAAACCGCCTTTTGTATTCGCTAATTTTTTGTTGGCGTTTTTCTTCTGGGTTTGAGCTTTCTTTAATTTCTTTTGCATAAATAATCGTTGCTGCACCTTCTGGTCCCATAACAGCTATTTCAGCATTAGGCCATGCAAAAACTAAATCAGCTCCAATCGCTTTACTATTTAAAGCAACATATGCTCCACCAAATGCTTTTCGTACAATAACCGTTATTTTTGGTACAGTTGCTTCGGAATAAGCATATAAAATCTTTGCACCGTGACGAATGATTCCACCATGTTCCTGTTGAACCCCAGGTATGAATCCGCTTACATCCTCAAATGTAATAAGGGGGATATTAAAACAATCACAAAACCTAATGAACCTTGAGCATTTATCTGAAGAATTAATATCAAGGCCACCTGCCATCATTTTTGGATTATTAGCGACAATTCCCACCGTTTCTCCTTCAATCCGTCCAAAGCCAATAACAATATTTTTTGCAAAATTCGGTTGAACCTCCATGAATACATCGTCATCAACAATTTTCTTTATTACTTTCCTCACATCATATACTTTTGTGCCATCGACAGGTACAAGATCAAGTAATTCATTTATACGTTCATCTATAGGCCGCTTTTCTATTGGTTCGATATAAGCAGCACGTTCCTCATAATTTGAAGGCAAAAATCGAATTAATGTCCGTACATCTTCTAATACTTCTTCTTCTGTTTTGCCAATGAAATGAGCATTCCCGCTTACACTTGAGTGAACCTTTGCCCCACCTAAATCTTCTGCATTGATCTTTGCTCCAGTTACACTTTCAATCACTTTAGGTCCTGTAATAAACATTTGGCTTGTTTTTTCTACCATAAACACAAAATCAGTGATCGCTGGAGAATAAACAGCTCCTCCTGCACAAGGTCCCATAATAACCGAAATTTGAGGAATTACCCCTGAGTAAATTGCATTTCGATAAAAGACATGACCATAGCCATCTAAAGATAAGACTCCTTCTTGAATACGAGCTCCACCGGAATCGTTCAAGCCTATCATGGGGGCCCCATTTTCAGCAGCTAAGTCCATAATCTTAGCAATTTTTTGAGCATGCATCTCTCCCAACGCTCCACCAAACACAGTGAAGTCTTGTGCAAATAAAAAGACAAGACTCCCATGAATTTTCCCATAGCCTGTGACAACTCCTTCACCAGGTGCTTGATCTGAACAAAAGGCATCTCCACGAAATTCAATAAAAGGATTGAGCTCAATAAATGTTCCCTCATCAAGCAAATAATCAATTCGTTCTCTAGCTGTTAATTTTCCTCGTTCGTGCTGAGCATCAATCCGCTTCTGTCCTCCGCCTTGTTTTATTCGATCACGACGGTCTTCCATATCTTGAATAAAGTCATACATATCCATATGAACAACCCCTTTTAGCTTGTTTCCAACTCACTCCTAAGGAAAAAGCGTGCATATTCTGGTTTCAGACTCGCCTCTTTTGTTAAGACAGCATTCATGACTAAATCGGCATATATGTTTGCAATTTCTTTTATTGAATACTGACCAGTTTCCTTGTACCACTTGTATGTCCAGTTTGTCATTCCGAAAATAGCCATTGACGTGATCGGGACAGGGATTTCCTTTCTAAACTCCCCACAAGCTATCCCTTCTTCAACAAGACTAAACATCATATTTTTGTAACGCCTTCTCTTTAATTTAATTGTCTCAAAGTATTCTTTATTTAAATAAAGAGACTCTTGATAAAAGACCGTTACATGCGGTCGATACAATTCAAACATCATTACAAAAGATCTAATTGTTTCATATAGTCTTTCAGCAGGAGTGGAGTAACGATTGTATGCATCTTCTGCTTTATCTAGGATGTATGTAATGAATGAGTCATGTACGGTATATAACAGTTCATCTTTTGATTTAAAATTATGGTAAAATCCCCCTTTGGATGAACCACTTTCCTTCACAATTCGGTCTACGGTTACAGCATGAAAGCCGTTCTCTTCAAAAAGAAGGAGAGCAGTTTCAATAATCCGTTCCTTTGTAGGCTTTTTCTTCATTCGTGCTCTCACCACCTTCCCAATATTTGTTCAATTGAATATAATACACAAGGTTAATAACTTATTGAACTAAATTAACCGACTGGTTAGTCTGCTAAAATTGTACAAAAAGTTCAGATTATTGTCAATGTTATTTTGTAAACGCTTTCAGTTTTTTTCTTTAAGATTTGCTTGTTACATGTATATGGTAAGTGGGAATAATAAATGAAAAAAATAAAAAGGAGACTTATCACATGACATATCATCCTGAGCGAATGAAAGTGTTGCTAACGCATGACCGTTTTTTAAAGTCAACATATGAAGAAGTATTACATTTTACAAAAGACGAAGAAAGTGCTCTTCACTATTTATTTACTAGCTATATTACAACTGAGCCTATTTTTAAAAATGCTTATGAACAATTAACATAACTTATTTGAACGTAAAAAGGAGGATGCTAGAGTAATTAGCATCCTTCTTTTTTCTTATTCAAATGTTAAGTGTAGTTCAAAACCGTTATCTTTAACAGTTTTCCCTTCACTATGTAATTGTATCCATTGGTTGTATTCTGTAGTCAATTGGTGAAATTGCTTTTCGTCTTTTTGACTTAATGCTTCATCAATCAAGCCTTTTAGACGTTCTTTTTTAAAGTGATAGAGCGAATATTCTATGACAGCCTGTGCGTATAAGGATTGCACAGTATCTTCTGAACGTGATTGTAAACTTTTAATCACTCGTAACTGTTTTGTAACCCTTGGATCCATTGCAAAGTCGTTTATCATTTCAATCCCTCCTACTTTCTGTTAGTATTTAAATTACCCCGTACATACTAGTTTCAAACATACCTTACTGAAATATCTGATTTTTTACAGCTCATAGTCTTTTAAGCTACTTTATTGATTAACTTATAAATCACTTATAAAAAAAGAAAGATGATTCTAAACGATTGCTTTGAATCACCTTTCTTTTCCTATTTAGATGATAAAGTTGATGTAGTTGAATGGACCTGTTTGCTGCGCGATTATTTGAAAAGGTTTGTTTCCTGTAACTGTTCAAACAACTCACTAAACAACTATTGCTTAAATCATTATAGATATTGACTATTCCTGACTTCTAAGTTGTTCTGCCCTAACAGCCCGTTCAGCATTAGTTAACTTCGGACACGAGTAACAGTAGTTGCCTTCAGCCTTTAAATAACTCATGCAGCATGCTCCTTTGATCCTTACTTTCGTATTTGAATCTTGCCAACTATCCACATAGCGAAACGTTAAATCAAACGGATTTCGTTTTAAATTAAAGGTATCTGCTGGTAAAGTTTTTAACAACTCATGGTCTCTTTCAATTTTGTGCTCTATTGAAGGTTCACTTTTCCATGTGTTCAAGCGATTATAATAAGGGTTAGTGATCAACCCCCAAACTTGCTGCTTAGATAGACCAGATGTTTCTGAAATTTGTTGAAATAAAGGTTGTAGCCCTTCTATTAACTTTGTTATTTTTTCCTTTCCAACTTGGTCTCTATCTTCCGTTTTTATTTCAATCAGTTGTGGCTTAAGTATTTGAAAATGCACTTCTTCCCCTTCTTCAATAAAGTGTATGCCTTCGTAATGAAGCCACTTATTATGAACAAAGTATGTATACAAATGGGCAGTTATGAGATTTCCAAACCATTTCATCAAGTTCGCCCCACCAAGACGGACGTCAGTTGCATTAAAGCAATTCGTTCTCCCTTCTACAATTTTCTGCATCATTTCTGTATTTAGCATATCCTGAGTAGAAACCCCTTCCAAGTTAATTGAGAAGTCTACAGGCTCAATAAAAAACTGTTCTTTCAAAACGGCTAGTATAGGTTCCATTATTCAATCTCCGTCCTTAAGAAATTTATAATATTTACGTTAATTGTAACAAATTACTTTATGAATGCGCACACATTTAATCTCTTATGTCTATACTATAATATGGTTGCATGCAACAGAACAATTAGAGGAAGGTGCACATACACTTTTTGAAACTTTGATGTAATCGCGATATATCATTGGTTTCTTAAGTAGTTAGAGAACGCACTTCCTCTCTTTTTTAGAGAAAGCCTGGCCAAAAGTAAAAAGGCCACAGAAAATTGTTCTTTTTGAACCATTTTTTCAATGACCTCACTTTTTTTACATTCCAGGCACTCTTACTTTTTCTTTAGGTTGATTATTTCCGTATATTTTCTTTGCAATCTTTGGAGCTAATTGAAATAAAAGAATTCCAAAAATAGCTGATGATAAAATAAATACACTACTAAATGCTTTAATGGGGCCTGTAGCTAATGCTGCAATAATAATCGAAAACTCTCCTCGTTGAGTGAGTGAGAAACCAGCACGTAATGCTACCCTTTTTGACAACCCATACCATCTTCCTCCATAAATCCCTATTATGATTTTCGCTAGAACTGACCACATAAACAAAAGGAAGAGCAATCCAACCATAGGAATTCCTTCGTCAAAGGTAATCGTTGTACCAAAGTATAGGAAGAACAAAGGAAGTGTCAAGTCTCGAATTGGAATAATCATTCCCTCCAATTGATGCGTTCTTCGGACTTCAGCAATGATTATCCCTGCTAAAAAGGCTCCTAACACTTCGGACAGATCTAAGTATAGCGCAAGCCCCCCATAAAAAAGGGCTAATCCTATAATAAACAGAATAAATACATCTCTTGTCATGTGTTTATCAAAAAATGGTCCAAGCTTACTAAATAGAAAACGACCAATTAATATAGCCCCTAATGTTAGAACAAAGACTTTTCCCATGAGTACCGTCATCGACCCAAGTGTTAAATCATTACCAGATGTCAAACCGACTAATATTGCAACGAGAACAGGTGCTACTAAATCTTCAAAGATTAATAGACCTAAAATAAACTCAGACTCGGGGTTAGCCATTCTCTTTGAGCTTTCTAATAGTTTGGCGGTTATTGATGAACTTGTTGCATAAAGGACACCACCAACAATCAAAGATGTAATAAAATCTAAGCCAAATAGCAAACAAATACCTGTTGTCACACCTAAACACAAAACCACATCTAGTGTACCTGCTGGAGTCACCTTTTTTGCCACCTGAGTAAGTTGCTTTATTGGAAATTCCATGCCTAGCATAAAAAACACTAAAACTATTCCAACTTCCCCTACAAAATGTAACAAATGTGAATCTATTAAAAGCCCACCTAGAGCAATTCCTAGTAATATATAAATAATTACTTCAGGTATTTTATACCTTGAGCCAAAGAACCCAGTGATAAAGAGTAGTAAGAGAACAAGCCCTGCTCCAAGCATTTCGGGTATTCCCACTAAGACTACACCGCCTCTCCTTCACATAACCTTTCAAATTGAGCAATTTGGTCACTTTTCCCAATTGCCATAATTGTATCTCCTATTTCTAATCGTTGGTCTGCTTCAGGACTGGCGATCACCTCACTACTACGAAAAATACCAACGATTGAGACTCCTGTTCGCTTGCGAATTTCTAAATCCTTAATCGTTTTGCCTGCAACCGGGGCACCTTTTTTAATTTCAACCCATTCGGTAACAATTTGGCTACGGAACAGTTTCATTTTATCATTTGATACGGGCTGAAATACCGCACCTAATAATTGAGCCCCGAGTTCTCTCGTTTCATCTGCTGTTAAATCGATTGAGAAATCCGCCTCATCATCATCTGCATCTTGAAAGAAATAGAGCTCCCTTTTTCCTGTATGATGAATGACAAGAACAATCATGCTCCCTTGAGCTGTGACAATTGACATCTTCTTCCCAATTCCAGGCAAGTCAGCCATCCTTACATCCATTTTGACTCCCTCCTTATCGCATCTTTACATTCCCTCGTCTTCAAAACGTTTTAAATCATTCTTGTGTCCAATAACAATTAAAATATCACCTTTCTCAATTTGATCTGTTGGCGTCGGTGCAATATTAATATCCTCTCCTCGCTTGATCCCAAGAATCGTACAACCATACTTTGCTCGTACATCTAAATCAATGAGCGATTTATTTGCTACTTTATCTGTTGCAATCAGCTCCACAATGCTATAATCTGCTGATAATTCAATGTAATCAACAATTTTTTCTGAAGTAAGATGTTGTGCAATTCTTATTCCCATATCTTGTTCTGGATGGACAATCCGGTCTGCACCGATCTTTTCAAGTACTCGTTCATGATAATAGTTCTGCGCTTTTACCCACACATTTGCCACACCAAATTCTTTTAATAATAACGTACATAAAATACTCGACTGAATATCATCACCAATAGCAACAATGACATAATCAAAATTACGAATACCTAATGATTGTAATGCCTTTTCATCTGTTCCATTTGCAATGGCACTATGTGTTGAATGTCTTGTCATATCAGTTACTTTCTCTTCCTTTGAGTCAATCGCTAACACTTGATGACCAAGCTTATAAAGTTCTTTACATACACTGCTCCCAAACCGACCTAAACCGATAACAGCAAATTGCTTCTTTATCATCTTTCTTCTCTCCCATTCCACCAAAAATAAACAGATAAAAATTATATAACTCTTTCATGCTAACAGTAATATAATATGCTATGTCTTTGAATGAATTATTTTATTATATACTAAATCAATTATATAGGTTTCCTTTTGTTGGCTAATTTAACCCTTATTTATAAAAAAACCTGAATTACCTATATTGCGATAATTCAGGGTTGTTCTATTAACCTAATACTTTTTTTATTGCTTCAAGAACACGATCCGCTTGAAATGGCTTCACGATAAAATCTTTTGCTCCAGATTGGATTGCATCAATGACCATGGACCGCTGCCCCATTGCAGAACACATAATCACTTTGGCTCCACTATCAATTTGTTTAATTTCTTTTAACGCTTGGATTCCATCCATTTCTGGCATTGTGATATTCATTGTTACTAAATCTGGACTTAACTCTTTAAATTTCTCAACTGCTTCTGCTCCATTTGCCGCTTCGCCAGCTATCTCAAATCCGTTTTTTGAGAGAATGTCTTTTATCATCATTCTCATAATTGCTGCATCATCAACGATAAGTATAGATGCCATATAATCACCTCATCTAATTTTTTTACTAGCTTTTTCTTATGGGAACGTTTGGTAAGTTTACTGGATTATTGTGGTTTCAAGCTTTTCATTCCGTATGAGATCTAGAACATTTTCCATATTATGCGTCAAATGAGCCAAATCCTCGAACCCCATAGTTGCAACCATACCTTTAAGTGTGTGGGCTGACCTGAATACTTCTCCGACAATCGATAAATCATTTGGGGCTTGTTCAAGCCTTAGAAGATTATCATTTATCGCTTGTAGATGCTCTTGACTCTCATCAAGAAAAACATCTAAATATTCTGCATTTATCAAGCCGTTCACCTCTATATATCTTCGACTTATTTAAAGCTTTTATTTCATCACATCATAATTTAATTATAGAATAATCTGTAACTATAGGAAATAAGAAATAGTTTTATTGTCTTATACTCTCTATTCTTTTATCATTCTCTTGCGCTTATATCCATAATAAAATACAAATATTGTAATACATTATCATCAATAAGGAAGGGGTGTCTCAAAAGGTCATACCTCTTGAGACACCCCCTTCTTTTTTCTATAGAGTAAACGCCTCATACTCTGCTTTTTTCGCTTGTTTTGTACGAAGAGTACGTATGGCTCGTATTGCTTTTCGTACAGCTTCTTCTTCCTCTACGTTCTTTCTAATCGTGTGGAGAGGTTTTTCTTTGTCTCGAAACACGAATAATGACATCGTCTCAATCGATTGACCTGTTTCTTGCTCATAAGCTAATTTGTATAAATAAAGCTGTGACCAGTAGAGATCTACTAATTCACTTCCTGATTGATAGATCTTATTTGTTTTAAAATCAATAATATGACATCCACTATTCCTTCTCGTCACTTTATCAATTTCTCCGATAATATCTACACCTTCAATCGAAGTAACAAACGACCATTCTGTCTCAAGAGTCTCTCCAAGGCCCTGTTTTACTTCATCAGTGTAACTATTCATGAGTATACTCATTTCGCGCTCATACACTGACATGTTGGTCCCTTGCTCTTCTTCTTCACGAACAGCTTCTCTAATCGCTGCTTCGTTCGTTAATCCATTATCTCGTAATTCACATGCTCGATGAACAAGTGTTCCAAGTTTGGATGAGTCGATAGAAACCGAAGAAGTTTCTTCTGTGACTATTTCACTTTTATCGACTATGGTTGTGTCTGGAAGACCAACGACATAACGATAAAAATAAGCGACGGGATCTTTTATAAAAACCATTACTTCTGATACAGATAACGTGAGCGGTGTGCTCGGAGACTCTATCACCATTGGAATCGAATAAGGTTCTGACTTTCTTGATATCTGTGCCTGCTCCTTACATTCATCTGTTTGAATGACCTTCTCAGATAGACTTGTCTCTTCTAAAGCAGTTACCGTTAATGAAAGCCATGTATGAGAAGTATTAGATTCCTCGCCCATCATATATAGGTAGTCACGTGCTCGAGTCATCGCTACATAAAACAACCGCTTTGCCTCTTCTCTCGCTTCTAAGTTCGCTTTATCCTTTACAAGAGAAAAGCCTGGCGTTTGGTACACTATTTTTTCGCCATCAAGTTCTGTTGCTTCTTCTTCAAGATTCATGACGATACCTAGTTCAGGATGGAAACGTATGCTTCCTTTATCACCTTGAACAGATCTCTCTAACTGAGGTAAACAAACAATGGGAAACTCTAATCCTTTAGAAGCGTGTACTGTCATAATTTGCACAAGATCCCCATCTACACGCTCGACTTCCGATTCTCCTTCTTTTTCACTTAAAATAATACGCTCGTCTAACTCCGCTAAGATCGTTTCTAGATCGCTTTTTTGGCTTTCTAAAATCGTTTGAATAAGCTTCTCTACATTTCGTACTTTTTGTAGCCCATTCGCTTGAAGCATAAGTGTAGTTTGCAAGCCTGTCTCCATAAAGATTGAGCTTAATGTATGATCTAACGACTGGTCAGTTCGGAAAGGGGTCCATCGATACAGCCAATTTCGGACCATTTTACATGCTTCTTGAATCGTTTCAGGTAATTGTCCATATGCTGAATGAGATTCATCATAAATAAGCTGATATAGCGGTTCTGTTTCTTCTACTTGTTGTTTTAGTAGCAAGAAATCATTGACGGTCAGACCACACATTGGACTTCTAAGAACAGCTAATAAGTGCAACTCTTCAAAAGGACGGTTTAACCACCTTAATAGCGTTATGTAATCTAGAACCTCTTGTCTTTCATAGAATCCTACACCACCACTTACGACATAAGGTATTCCTTTATTTATGAGAGATCTCTCTAAAGAAAGAAGGTGAGAGCGTGCCGGAATTAGGATAGCTATATCTCCAAAACAAGGCTCTGTCCATTGTTCACCACTATAAACAGAAGGCTCCTTCGTTTCAACCATCTCAACAATTCGATTGGCTAACACGTCATAGGGCGATAAATCTTGTTCTTCAATCTCTCCTAGAGTAATGAGCTCCACCCTTTTTTCCTCTTCAAATTGACCAGAACGGTTAGCTTGTAGTGGAGCATAAACCGTTTCATAAGGCTTCTTACGTTCCTGCACCATCGCACTAGAGAAAAGCTCATTTACAGCTTCAATAACTGGGGCCGTCGTCCGATAATTTTCATTCATTAGAATGACTTCTCCATCACTTCTTGTCTCAGCAAGTTCCTCTCGTGCATTCATTAAAGAAACATCGGCTCCTCGGAACCGGTATATCGATTGCTTCTGATCTCCTACAATAAATTGAAACTGCGGGTCAATTCGCTCTAACATTTCAAGCTGCAGTTTGTTTGTATCCTGAAATTCGTCGACCATGATATGGCGAAATTGTCTCTGACAAGCTTCTTTAATTGACTTATTTTCAAGTAGTGCTACTGCTTTTTGCTGCAAATCAGAAAAATCAAGAACTCCTGCCATTTTCTTTTCATGGTCATATCGAATTGAGAACTCCTTTAGTAGAATGATAAATTTCTCTATTAATACCTTTGTCTCTTCACTAGTAGCTACTTCTCCACCTATTTCACTCCAACAATCTTTTAATGGCTTCCAGTGCTTTGTATGGAGTTCAAAAAGTGCTGGAGCTTTTTCATTCCACCGCTTATCTGATCTTGAAGGCATAATTTTACTTATTGCCTCCACATAGGCATTTGGATTATTTGGATTAGGCAGAGTTTCAAAACCAGCAGTAATCTTCTCTACATGACCTCTTTGAGCTTTCGTAAGATCGTCCAATGACGGAAAATCAAGAATACAGTTTTTAGCATTTGCGTGAAACTCTTGAACTAAGCTGACTTGTTCTTGTAGCTTTGCTATCCTTTGCACTTCAAGCATTTTTTCCACCTTTAAGGAGGCGACAGCTTCTTCTCCTAGAACAAATTCTCGAATATCATTGTGTACTTGCTCAATTAATTCAAACAATCGGTTCTTAGTCATAATTCGAAGAAAAGGCCATGCCGGTTCATGAAATGCTCGCTCTTCCAAAAGCTTTGTCATGATCAGTCGTTTGCGACTACGTGCTTCTACATCATCAATAACACGACTTTGCGGAACTAAATCTGCTGCCATCGCATGTTGAGAAAGCAATCGTTGACAAAAGCTATGGAAAGTGGATATATTTGCACGCTCCATTGCTTCCTTTTGTTCAAACCAAAATAACTGCTCAAGCTTCTCTTTTGCTTCCCTTTCTTTTTCTGCCAATCTTTTTCGAATTCGGTCCTTCATTTCTCTAGCTGCCTTTTCTGTAAATGTAATCGCAACGAGCTCATCAACAGTAGCCCCAACAGGATGATCAGGGGACTTTAAACGAAGTTCACATAAATGAATAAACCGTTCTGTTAATACGCGAGTTTTCCCTGAACCTGCTCCAGCTGAAACTAAGATTAATGCTTTCTCACTCGTTATCGCCTGTAATTGAGCATCATTAAATTGCATAATATAATTCCCCCTCTCTTTCTTATATTCGTTACCTTTTTGCTTGCTCTCGCTTTTCATCCGTTACCCGACAGACCGTTCGGTAAGAACAAAATGTTGAACATTCAAGTGGTTCTACTGGAAAGTTCGTTTGCATCCCTTCCCAAATTTCAGTTATTCGCTCCTTTAGTTGATGATCAATAAGAAATTGCTCTGTTCCTAATTCATCTTCTCGGTTACGACAAAATGAAGATACATTGTATCTCGATGATTTTCCTACATGCTCTGTTCGCCACATTCCATTCCCTGCCCGCTTGCTAGGCTCTTTAAGGGAGATGTAGGTTGCACCATCAGCTTGTACCACTTTTTCTTCTAACCGCTCGATCTCCTCACGTATTGCAAAAGCATATAAAGGTAGCTGTAGCTTTAACCCGGATTGAACATCCTCCATCTTTACACTCGCTTGACCTGATTTATAATCGTAAACAACGATGGCATTATTTAAACGATCAATTCGATCGGCTTTCCCTGTTAGTACCAATGTTTTGTCATTTGATAACGGCAATTCAAACCGGATTGGCTTTTCTATTGCCATAATTTGCATTTGTTCAAGGTCGGCGTTATCAAAGAAATGTTTTCGTTCTGCTTGCCACCAACGTCTTAGCCGTTTTTGCCATTGTTGCTTTGTTATTTGTAAGTCAAAACGAGATATTTCTGGACTTTGCTTTTCAATTTGCTCCCATTTTTCTTCAAAGAGTTCATCTATTCGTTCTGGAATATGTGAAATCCCTTCTCTTAATGCAGCAAAAGATTGACCAACAGCCTTTAATTCCTTATAAATTTCTTCGATAATGGAATGCATTAAATCACCAATATCAAGTGGGGAGACTTGCTCTTGAATTGCTTGTGGTTCAGGAACTTGTAACACTCTTTCCATTCCGTAACGGAACGGACATCTTGCATAACTTTCAAGAGCGGTGACAGAAACAACAGGTTTTACGGATTGACCTTGATAAAGTGAAATCGGCTCATGTCCTTTTTCTAATCGTGAAAGTCTTTTCGTTATCTCTTTCACCTCATCTGGAATACCTTCTACTAAGCATCCTTTTCCAACATGATAGGCTATTTTCTCTATTTGATCTTCAAAAGTGAATGCATACTCGCTTCCCATCCTATTCTCCCAAGTCCAATTATGGGATTCTTCTATACCTTCTAGTAACGTGGATGGTAATAACGGATGGTTCGCATCTATACCTTTTACATACGTGAATGATATCGATTTTGCAACATAACGCAATTGTTCAAAATACGCTTGCTGTTTTAAACGGAAATGCTCTGCTGTCGGTGGACTAAAGCGAACCGCACTCCCAAGTAAGTCTCGTTCGTGAACATAGCCACTTAAATGGTGAGGAGCAGGAAACGAACCTTCATTCATTCCAACAACAAACAGTTTTTCTCCGCGAAACAAACTCACATCTCGCCAAGTATAAATGGAAATTCCTCGCTTGGCAGCTCTCTCTTCAAAAAGCTGTAAACTTTCCCCAAGCTTATGAATCCATTCAACAAATAAATCATGAGTCATCATTAAGCTTTCTAACCCTTTATCATGGAGTAACAACTCATATTGATAAAGGTGTTCAGCCAATTTCTTTAAAGCTTTGTATTCCCCTGCAATTTCTTTTAACTTACTAACATCTTCCATTAGGCTGAATTGCTCTTCCCAGTATGTGAAAAATGGCAACCCATCAATTACATTTCGCAATTGGTTAATATAATCGATAAACCGTTCACTTTTTTTCCACTGAAGTTGAGAAGTAGCCTCAAACAGCTCTTGATGTTCCTTTTTAAACCACTCACCCGTTTGTAAAAAGGTCTGCTTTTGTTTCGCAAATTCTAATCCGCTCACTTGATAGAGACGTAAAACTTGTTCCACTAGCGGGAGCTGTTCCCATTTTGAGGTAGGGACCGTTGTATTTTTTAAAGCAGTTTGCATAAATGCATGGCTAGACGTTGTAGACAATTTGCGTTTTTTTGCTTTGTTCAGAGGTACATCATACATATCCGTGTATTTCGTCACTTCATTCATACCATTTCTTTCATCAACGACCAAAATCCCCATTTGATCATAGGCTAGATCAGACGATCGAATCTCTTCCATCACTCCACGCCACTGTTCTTCATTTGTAGAGGCAGCGATTAATTTTCTTTGCTCTATATTTACAGTCGTCTCTTCCCTGCTTACTCTCTTATCGATAAATCCAATCGACAAAAGCTCCTTTACAGTCTGTTCAACAATATGAAAGTGAGGATGATTCGGAACAAAGACTGTTACCGAAATCCCCGCTAGCTTTAAGGCTTCTATGAACAACATTTGAAGAGGACTAAAATCATAGTATCCATCAATTACAATGGATGATATTTCTATTTGATTAGGAACTTTTTTTAGTTGCTTGATTGCATGCAAAATAATATTTTCTGGGTCGAACATGGTCCTATCTAATACGACACGGTCCTCATACCTTTGAAATAGATCACTGATTGGCATAAGTGATTGTGGAATATCCGTTACGTTCAATCCTAGCCGCTTCAATTGTCCGTATGTGTCAGCATAAGCACGAGCCTTCCCTGAGACGACCTCCTCTCCACGAAACGTTACCTCGTCTCTTACAAATTGAAGAAAGAAAAGAGTTCGTTCTTCCTCTGACAAAGAAATATAAGAAATATTTGTTTGATTTAAGATAAAGCTGGCAATATCGTCAAAAGTGGTAATGAGCAACCCCGGCCTTTTTCTTCGTGCTTCTTGCAACCACATCTGAGATGGCAGCACATAAAAAACGTTACCTTTTTCTTTTGTAAGCTTAAACGCATGTTCTAATCTTTCTTGATCGGCAACGTCCTTTACATGTGTACCGTAGACAACATGTTCGCTCATTTATAGCCCTCCCTTCGCATATCTAAATGATTTATACCATCTAACAAATAAATATCTGATATTGGTTTAAAACCAAACGACTCATAAAACTCCTGCAAATATTGCTGCGCATGAATAAGGATTCCTTTCTCATGTAACTCGGTTTCTAAAAAGTCAATCGACTTAGTTAACAATGCTTGCCCATATCCTTTTCCTCTTCCACTTTCTTTAACAATGACACGACCAATAGAAGCATCTGTAGCTACTGTTCTTTTTTGAAACAGACGACTATATGCTACGAGCTCTCCATTTATTCGACCTAACAAATGAAATGCCTCTTGATCCTTTGTATCTAGCTCTTGATAAGGACAATCCTGCTCAACCACAAAGACTTCTATCCGTAAACGAATCAATTCATACAATTCACTAATTGATAACTCATCAAATTTCTTTACCGTCCAATTCATTACACAAAATTCCTCTCAGTATAGTCTCTTTCTATTTTACCACTACGCTAGGAACGCTAAAAAGAAAAACGAAAGAGCAATACTTACAAGCAAAAGGAGCTCCTGCAAAAGAACGTATACAGCTCTTCCGTTTAGCGTGGGATTTAACCATGAGCCCTTTTGGTTCACGGCAAACGCAATATGAACGATATTTCTTTGGCGATCCCATTCGTCTTTCATCGTGTCTTTATCAGGCATATGATAAAACAGAGTATGATCAAATTCAATCATTCCTTAAAAAGAATGTAGAATCAAAAAAACTAGCTAGAGGGCATCCTCTAGCTAGTTTTTAAAATGTAAGAATTCGAAATGCAAGTAACAAGACAATGACGAGCGAAGCTACTAAGATCCCCCAGTACATAGGTGCTTTCGAACCAAGTGTCCCTTTTTTCGTACGGACAAGTATCATTTCCATAGCGTAAATGAGGACAATTGCAAGAACCCCTTTGAGCACATGCGTTAGCGGGAATCCCCACATAAATAATAAGTAAATTCCGGAAAAAATCATTACGATGTAAAATAAACGGACGATCATATGTAGAATTTTCGCACCTTTATTCACGCCAGCTCTTAACAAGAAATAGGTAATCAAAAATAACACAATAAGTAGCCACCACGAATCTACGTGTGCATGCTGCATACCTGTTTGCAAACCAATCCCTCCCTTAAAAATAGCATTCCAACCCATTATAATCCAAGTGAACAAAAAATCATAATATGAGGCTATATTTGCCATACAATTTTCAAGGAATGCTGTTTTTTTACAGACCAGCAACAGCCGATGAGTCATACATACCGCTATATATACTTATTACCATTGAAAGAAAAAACCTAATGACAACGTTACAGCTGTGTAAGATACAACTCCTATTGTAAAGGTAACAAAATGAGCTTCATCATCAGGAGGCAATTCATACTTCAGTACATTTAAAATCATGGCACCTGCAATAAAAGCAAAAATAATCGATTCTGTTAAAGGCGATAAACTTACCATCACCCCCATGATCCAACCTGCAACAATACCTACTGCAAGGACATATCTGCCAACTTTATTATAAATATCTGCATATTCCCTCCATAAATCATGGGCAACTGCAATAAAATGCATTCCAACAGCAAGACCATAGAACACAGCTTGAACACCTAATACATTATGCGAGATAACTGTATACGCCACTAACATATTATAAAAACCAAAAAAAAGAATCTGCAGCCAAAATAGTGCTCTCGCTTTTTTTGTTTTATTCTTATGCTGAGCTTTTCTTACAACCTTTTGTATTCCATAAAAGATTAAAACACCAATCAAACCGACGAAATACAACTCTGACTCCATCGTGAAATAATCACCATATTTTTTCACCAAAATTTGTTCCTTGTGTAAGGTTGGAAGTACATATACGAATACATAAGACACGGCTAATCCACCCGAAAAAGAGAACCATTTTAGCCGATTAATACGGTTAGACGGAATTAATTCGTTAGCAAATAAGTGAATGAGGATGAAAGCAAAACCCATAATAAATACATCAAGTGACATAGTAGGGATACTCCTTTAAAGTATTCTTATTTTAGAGTATCTACATATTCACGTAATAAAAAACACCCCTCGATCGTGGGTGTTTTCAGAATTATATTAATCTATAAGAAATCAAGTAGTGCTGTTGCAATAGAGAAATAAATTAATAAACCTAGAATATCATTTACTGTCGTAATAAACGGACCTGATGCAATTGCTGGGTCTAGTTTTAATTTATTAATAACAAGGGGAACCGTAGCACCAATAACCGTTGCGATACTTAATGTGCAGAAAATGGAAAAACCAACGATTAATGCTAAGATCCAATGGCCATGAATAAGAGTAACCGTAATTCCTAAAACAACCATACAGATCAAACCAAGCATTAGTCCTGTTCCAAACTCACGTCTTACCATTTTTCCTATACTGCCTTTTTTTATTGTCCCTAGTGCTAGACCACGTACTGCAACAGCTAGTGACTGAGTTCCAGTGTTTCCAGCAGAGTCCATAATCAGTGGGATAAATGCAGCTAACAAGACAATAGCTTCTAACGTTTCTTCAAATGTTCCAATCACTTCAGCAGTAATCAGTCCAAAGAACATTAACATGATAATCCATGGCGAACGTTTTCTAGCTGCTGTAAAAGCACTAACATTGACGTCTGTTGCCCCTTTGGCTGCTGAAATTTCTCCTAAGTCCTCTGTTGCTTCTTCTTCGAGAATATCGATCACGTCATCAAATGTTACAATTCCGATTAAGTGATTCTGTTTAGAGACAACTGGTGCCGCTAAGAAGTCATACTTTTTAATGAGTTTCGCTACATCTTCTTGGTCCATATCATCTTGTACAGAAACAACTCGAGTGCTCATAATGTTTTCAATTACTTCATCGGCAGGAGCAGTTATGAGATCTCTTAACGAAATAACACCTACTAATTTCTCTAATTGATCTACAACATATAAGTAATAAATCGTCTCAGCATCCGGTGCATCATTACGTAATTTCTCAATTACATTTGAAGCAAGATCGCTTGAAGAAATGCTGACAAATTCCTTTGTCATGATTGCCCCAGCCGTTTCCGGTGCATACGACATTAACTCTTTTACTTCCTTTGCTTCCGCTTTGTTCATTTTCATTAAGATGTCTTCTGCTTTTTCACCCGTCATTTCAGCTAAAAAGTCAGCTACATCATCTGCAAACATATTGTTAAACATTTCAGAAGAATAAGCCTCATCTAGCTCTAAATAGGTGCGCTTTTGCTCTTCTACTTCTAACCCCTCAAAAATATGAGAGAAATCTTCTGGAGATAAATAGTCATACACTCGTTTACGAGTTTCTTCCTCTAATTTCACGAAGATATCGACTTGATCAGTTGGGTGTAGTTCTAAAAAGGTTTCACGAAATTGCTCCCGATCTTCAGCTTGCAATGTATCTAAAATTAACTTTTCGTATTCTTCACGATTTTGTTCATCTAATCTAACCATGGTAATTCCTCCTTATGCTAGGAGGCCCATACGACCTTTTCCGTGTGAAGGGAATGGACTTCCATTACGCTTATTGTTTTTCTGTTTTGGTAACATATACATCTTGAATTTAGTTGAACTACTCTCCTCATCCATTCCACATCACCTCCATATCAAAACATAATAAAAACACCATCACAAAAGGAGGGTGCATTAGTCATAGCTAATCAACCGTGTTAACAAACACTTCACAGTTCCTCCATTCGTAGAGCTTTAGCACTGTGCGGCATAGGATTAATCCAGCTACATTAAAAACCACCTTATGTCGATGGCCTCTGTTGACCCATTGGCGTCTTTAGACATTTTTGGGCAGCAGCATATCTCCAGCACAGGAGCCTCACCTAACGAGGCGTATTCACTTCATCATGTTCCCATTTCACCTTAAGTTGACAGTTGGCAAAATAATTTTAATCATCAAATTATATGTCCTAAAGGCAAATTTGTGAGTAAATTGGGCCTTATTCATCATACTCCTAAGCCATTCTTGCTGTGACATGACTGGATGTCACACCCTTATAACAATCATATAATTGACAAGATTCAGGTTCAGGACTACTATCCAATTCATATCACCCCCAGGCTTAGAATTTTAATCAATCTTAACCTCGCTTTGAGATGCCTTATAACAACAACAAAAAGACACCTTCAACCGAATGAAGGTGTCTTTTACATGACAAAATAAGGCAGTACCACAGGATAACAAACAACATTATCACGATGACACGGCAAAAAAGCCTTTTAGCTTCCTCCATTCGTAGAGCTTTAGCACTGTGCGGCATAGGACGAATCCAGCTACATTAAAAACCACCTTATGTCGATGGTTTCTGTTGACCCATTGGCGTCTTTGGACATTTTTGGGCAGCAGCGTATCTCCAGCACAGGAGCCTCACCTAACGAGGTATTTAATTTACATTGATGACTTTACAGCAAGATTCTATACGTGTCAACTAGAATGATAACTTTTTTCTATTCAGTCTTACTTCTCACTCTTAAAGTACAGCAAATTGCTTTGTTAATAATTGGTCAACTTTATGGACCATATCCTTAATAGAGAAAGGTTTTATTATGTATTTAACTTGTGGTCCCTGACAACAACCTTCTTCTATCTTTGGATTTGTCGTTGCAAATAATATAGGAGCTGTTACTCCTTTCTTTTTCAACTGCTCGCACAATTTTACCCCGTCGATATCATGAAGATCGACATTAATAATAATCAGGTCGAATGGATAGAGTTCCGCATGTAAAAATTGGTCACCGCTCTCAAAAAGTGAAACTTCTTTTCCTCTTGACTCTAAATTATAACAGATTAACAATGCATGAGACGGTTCGTCTTCCACTAACGCAACCTTTGGCGCGGTTTCCAATCTAGAATTCAAAAAACATCCACTCCCTATTAAAGATCCTTGCTTCTTTGTTATTGAACTATGAATCTTATTTACAAGATATTTACACTTCTATCATAGTTACTTTACGTCAATTAATCAATTGTTTCTTTTCATCTTCAATTGGCAAAGGGGATACAAACAAGATGAATAGGAAAAAACCAACGACAGAAAATATTCGCTGGCTAATGTAACTTTCGTTAACAAATTAATTTAAGTCGAAATGCTTTCCATTTACTTCATAAACGACCCACTCAGCAAGATTCGTCGCATAATCAGCAATTCGTTCAATATATCGACCAATAAAAGCTAATTGTGTAATTTGATCAATTTCGATATGGTCTTCATTCAATTTAAAAAGTTCTCTAATTAGTTCTCCATATAACGAATCAACCTTATCATCCATTGTAGCGATTTTTTGGGCGAGCATTAAGTCCGTTTTTCTATATGACAGTAATGATTTATGAATCATTTCTTGAGCAATTGTAAACATAGCTACAATCTTTACTTGATATGGTAGGAGACTATCCTTTTTCATTCGTTTTGATTGCTTGGCAATATCAACAACTAAGTCCGCTACCCGTTCTAAATCACTTGATATTTTTAACGCTACAATTAATTTCCTTAGATCTGTTGCAACAGGCTGCTGCCTGGAGATTAATCTTGTCACTTGATCATGCATTCCAACCTCTAACTGATTGATAAGGTAATCATCTTGAATGATTCGTTCCATATTTCCTGTGTCTGAAGAAGCAAATGCTAGAATCATTTGATCAATGACACCTTCGACCCGCGTTCCCATTTCTAGGAGATGGTCTTTGACTGAATCAAGTTGTGAATGGAAACTTTCGCGTATAGCCATGGTTCACCTTCTTATCCGAATCTTCCTGTAATATAGTCCTCTGTACGTTTATCCGATGGATTCGAAAAAATCACATCCGTTTGATCATATTCAACAACTTCTCCGTTTAAGAAAAACGCTGTTTTATCAGAAATACGAGCAGCTTGCTGCATATTGTGTGTAACGATAATAATCGAATATTCCTTTTTCAATTCTTGAATTAATTCTTCTACTTTTAGTGTCGATTTAGGATCAAGAGCAGATGTCGGTTCATCCATTAAAATCACATCTGGTTCAATTGCCAAACAACGAGCAATACAAAGACGCTGTTGCTGCCCTCCAGATAGACCATATGCATTCTCATGAAGCCTCTCTTTTACTTCATCCCAAATGGCAGCCCCGCGAAGACTCTTTTCCACGATTTGATCCAAAATCTTTTTGTTTTTAATTCCATGAATCCTAGGTCCATATGCAACATTATCATAAATAGACTTCGGGAATGGGTTTGGCTTTTGAAACACCATTCCTACACGGGTACGTAGATCTTCTACCTGATAGGATTTATCGAGAATGCTTTTTCCACGGTACGAGATTTCTCCTGAAATACGTACGGATGGAACCAATTGAACCATACGATTTAATGTTTTTATATAAGTTGATTTCCCACATCCTGAAGGACCAATAATAGCCGTTACCTCTTTTTCATAAATAGCAAGATTAATATTTTTTAGAGCGTGATCCTTTCCATACCAAAGGTTTAAATCTTTCGTGTCATACACAACCTTTTTATCTAGAACTGGATTTTCTACTGAACCACCATTTTGGTTATACTCTACATTCACTTTCTGTGACAAAGCCATCATTTTTACCCCCTAAAAAATTAATACCTTTGTTGAAATTTATTTCGAATCACAATGGCAATTGAGTTTAATAAGAATAGAACAACGAGCAAGACAACAATAGTCGCAGCAGCCAAATTTGCATACTCTGCTACAAGTGATGAGTCAAGCGTCCAATAATAAATTTGCATTGGCAATACTGTAAACCGGTCCATTATTCCACCAGGGAAAGGAATCAATAGAGCCGGAATTCCAATCACAACGAGTGGAGCTGTCTCACCAATTGCTCTTGATAATGACAAGATCGCTCCTGTCAAAATTCCTGGTAAAGCTGCTGGTAGAATGATATTTTTGATTGTCTGCCATTTCGTTGCTCCCATTCCAAATGAAGCTTCACTTAAATGAGCTGGTACCGCACGAATGGCCTCTTGACTCGCAACAACAACAATTGGCAATACCAATAATGACATCGTCAAGCCACCAGCTAAAATAACATTTCCAAAGTCCATGGCACGTACAAAAATTGTTAACCCTAAAATCCCGAATACGATTGATGGTACTCCTGCTAGATTGGATATATTTGTTTGAATAATAGAATGGATACGACCTTTTTTCGCATAACATTCTAAGTAAATCGCTGTTCCTACACCTACAAACATTGTAACTGGTGCAACAACAAGCATGAGCCACAACGTACCAAGAATAGCACCCATAATTCCAGCTCGATCAGCATGCGTTGAGAGTCTTCCCGTTAGGAAATCTATGTTAATCCAGCCTAGCCCGCCTGAGGCAACTCTGAAAATCAATACAGCTAGAACGACAAGACCAAATAATGTTGATAAAAGAAACACGGTTTTGGCAAATGTATTCAGTAATAGACGTGAGTTCATTCTTTTTTGAACGAGCGCTGTGTCAACATATTTCATAATTAATATTCCTCCTTAAACTTACGAGAAATATATCTTGCTAGTAAGTTCATCATGAATGTAAAGACAAATAATGTCGCGGCTACAGCGTATAAACTGTAATATATAGTAGATCCAGCAGGCGCATCCCCACTAGAAACCTCAACAATATATGCAGTCATCGTCTGCATAGATTGAGTAATGTCGAAAGTAAAGTTTTTGGAGCTTCCACTTGCAATTGTGACAATCATCGTTTCACCTATAGCACGTGAAATCCCAAGAACGAATGAAGCTATAATTCCAGACATTGCAGCTGGCATAATGACTTTTCTAGTCACTTCTAACTTCGTTGAACCAAGGGCTAAGGCTCCTTCTCTCATTGAATTAGGAACAGAACTCATCGCATCTTCAGATAATGATGCTACCATTGGAATAATCATAATTCCCATTACAATTCCTGGACTTAGTATATTTGTTGCTTGTAGTCCTGGAATGAATTCTCGCAGTATTGGTGTTACAAATGTAAAAGCAAAGAATCCATACACAATCGTTGGAATCCCAGCTAGAATTTCAAGCATTGGTTTTAATGCTCTTCTTACTTTATCTGATGCATATTCACTTAAATAAATCGCGGTCATAAGACCAATCGGAACCGCTACAAACATAGCAATAACTGAAGAAATAATCGTACCCGTTAATAAAGGCAAAACACCAAACTCTGGATTTTGACTAAGTGGTCTTAAAACTGTCCCTGTAAAAAAGTCAACGAAAGGAATTCTACTAAAAAATTCTACTGTCTCACTTAACAATGTAAAAATGATTCCAACTGTTGTTAAAACAGAGATAGTTGCAATTGCAAGAAGCACTTTTGGCATAACCTTTTCTAACACATTGGTGATGCTTCTCTTGCTCTTCTTTTCCTCAATCATCTCTCTAACATTAACAGCGTTCCTTTTTTTTAAAGCGCTGTTTGTTTCCATCATCTGCACCCCTTTTAGCCCATATGAATCAGTTAAATAACGGAGAAGATGAGAACAACGAAATGCCCTCATCCTCCCAGTCTTACAAAAATTACTTTAGTCCTTCTAAAACTTCAACGTACGCCTGTACTTCCTCTTCTGGTAATGGAGCAAAGCCCGTTTGACCAGCAAATTCATTCACATTATTAGCTACAAACAGTGCAAAGTCTAAAACTTGTGGGTTTGCTTTCGCTTGATCGACATTCAAGTAAGTGAACACTGGACGTGTAAATGGTGCATACGCTCCATCTTCACCAATTGTCTCAAGTGTCGGCTCTACAGGACCATTGCCGAAATCAACGTTTACAGCTTGTAATTTATCTTGATTATTCACGTAATAACCAAAGCCAAAGAATGCAATTCCATTTACATCTTCTGAAACAAGGTTAACAAGTGTAGAGTATTCTTGTTGTAAGTTAACTCCGTCTACTAAATCTTCTTTTTCAAGGATTTTCTCATAGAAAAACTCATACGTTCCGTGATTTTCATTTGGTCCCATCGCGTGAATCTCTTCATCAGGGAACTCCGGACGAATATCAGACCATTTCTTTACCCCACCATCATGATGGAAGATAGAAATCAATTCTTCTTTCGTTAACTCTGTTGCCCAATCGTTTTCCTTGTTAATAACAAATGTTAATCCATCTAACGCTACTTTCATTTCCATTACTTCAAAACCAGCAGCTTCTGCTTCCGCTGACTCTTCATCTTTAATTT
Source organism: Halalkalibacter flavus (assembly GCF_036663575.1). Lineage (NCBI taxonomy): Bacteria > Bacillati > Bacillota > Bacilli > Caryophanales > Bacillaceae > Halalkalibacter > Halalkalibacter flavus. The sequence goes on along the minus strand of NZ_JAWRVK010000003.1, from coordinate 180,586 downwards.
GACGAGATGCATTGTTAAAGTCTGTTCCGTTTTCTACTAAGAATCGTCCAAACCCAGCACTTGTCCCAGCACGACTTACTTCAACAGAAACATTTTCTTGCTCTGTGTACATATATTCTTCAGCAACTACTGACATTAAAGGGTAAACTGTACCTGAACCATCAACTACCACACTTCCCTCTAATTCCGCTGCTAGCTCTTCTGTCGTCTCATTTCCATCTGTTTGCTCAGATGCATTTTGATCATTTGCCTCAGTTGTTGTCTCCTCATTCCCGCTACCACAAGCAGCAGCCACAACCATTAGCGCTACCATTACTACAAACATTAAAAGTTTCTTCACTTCATTGTCCTCCCTTTTTCTATCTGCATATGATTTCGTGAGGAACCAACTCCCTCTCACAATTGCCAGTATAGTAGAGGAATGTTAAGCCGGTATGGTCATAATGTAAAGGTTTTGTAAAAGAGCCATTACCAAAAGGGAAACCGCCTTTTGGTAATGGCTCTTTGCGCTGTGCGGAGCCGCCGTTATGTTTTAAGCCTTTTAAGCGATCTTCTTAAAAGGCGCACGGCGCGCGGAGCCAGCGCACCATGTTCGCACTCTTTCATTCAAAGAGGCGGTTTCCCTTTTGGTACTTGCTCTTTTATCACATTTATAAAACACAAAAAAGACTCAAGGCTGAAAAGTATCCTCAAGTCTATTGAATAAGGGAATATGTCAGAAATAAAATGTATTTGCAAAAACTTTATGCTCTTCCCCCACTAAAAGAAATCATAGAAAAATGGTTTGTTCCTCGGAGCCAGATCTTCAAATGCACGTATCGATTCCTCACTTCCAGTTACTTTTCCAATTTCCATTAATTCAAGAGGCCGTTTGTAACCTAAAAGAATGGCTGATAATGTATTAATTGATAAGTGGATGACACGAGCTTTCCTTTCTTCTAATTCCCTCGTGTCTAGAACTGTCACAGCACCTTTTTTTAATAGGAATGTTTGGTTATTCCAAGGTGCATATTCGTCTTTGACTTGTAAAACCACGTCATTATCTATACTATTCCAAGTAAACGTAGACTGCTTCAAGAACTCTTCAACATCAACAAGACGCGCCATAAAATATGGGGTAGTCTCCATTTTCACTCGAGGCTCATGTAACGAAAACAACAGCGGCTCTCTTTCATCTACAATCATTTCAAGATCCTCGATCATAGAATCATGCTGGCATATATAATTCCAAAGACCTCTTCTCGCTTCGGAATTCAAAGCAATAAATTCTCCCACTTTCATTTTTTTCTCTTTTACTGTGTACATTATATACCCTTTTGGTTCATTCGCATCATCAAAGAACATAGCTATATGTGTGTTTTTTCCTATTTTCTCCCACCAATCTTCTTTACGAACTAGCATCCCCGTAAATCCTTTAGCATAGTGCTCATAAATTCGATTCAAGTTTGAAATTGGCAAGCTATCTGAAAAACGCTTTATTCTTCCAAGCGATTCACTTTGAAACCTCAAATCTGACTTTTTTATCGAAACCGATAACCGATTTGCAAACAATTCCCACCCATATTCACGATAGAATGGAACTGAAAATGGATATAACATCGAGACTAAATACCCCTCTGTTTTCATCTTTTCTAAAATATGAGTGAGCATTCCTTTTACTAAGCCTTTTCTTCTATACTCAGGGTAAGTTGCAACACCGGCAATTCCACCCATAGTTATCTTTTTTTCACCTATAAAAACTTCAAAAGGAAGGAAATGCAATTTAGCTATTAACTTTTCATCTTCTACGACTCCAATAACTTGATGATGTTTTTTCATTTGTTCAATTCGTTCATTCACTTCATCTTTCGGGATATTATATTGAAACGCATATTCTGATAATCGAACTGCTTCAAAATACTTATCTTCTTTAATAGTTACGATATCCAAATTTATCGCTCCTTGCTAGTCATTTTTTTATGATATTTAAAATTATAATTACTGCCTCCCAGATATTCTCCTTTTTTTAGTGATTACCTTCTAAGAACAAAAAAGATCCATTCTAAGAAAACTTAGTAATGAATCTTGAATTTGATTTATTTTACAATTAAAACAGGTAGTTCCACTCGCTTTGCAATTTTATGACTAACACTGCCTAAAACCATTGTTTGTAGCTTATTCAATCCACGCGAACCAACCACTACACAGTCATATTCCCCTTTATTAGCAAAATTAACAACAGTTGGACCTGGTTCACCTTGAACGATATGTACGTTATATTCAACACCTTCTTTTTTCAGAAGATTTACAATTGGAGTTAACTTTTCTTTCCGTTTTCTCTCGATTTCAAACTTACTATTATTCGTTAATACATCTGCTTTTGAAGTATAACCATCGACAGCATATACGACATCAACTTTCCCATTATTGAGTTTAGCTAGACCGGCCGCTTTTTCAGCTGCACGAAGCGAATGTTCAGACCCATCTGATGCTAGTAAAATACTTTTAAACATTTCAATGTCCTCCTTTGCCAATACGTTCCTTACTTTCTTTTTATCGTAATCAAATTTAGGAAAGATGTAAATAAAGTTCTTAGATTCTACTTATCAAAAAAGTAAAGACAGAGGTTCTCACCTCTGTCTTATTAATGTCCCGATGCTTTAGATAAACCACCGATTTTATCTTTTAATTTTTCACTTTCTGCATTTAACCCTACATATTCAACCTTAATGCCATTTTGTTCAAACTTACCTTCAATCTTATCAAGAGCTCCAATGGCTGAGTCATCCCATAAATGAGCGTTGGTTAAATCAATCTCAACTGCTTTCACATCTTGCTTATAATCAAACTGATTAACAAAGTCCGTTACAGAAGCGAAGAAAATTTGACCGTAAATTTTATAAACTTGCTTATCTAAGTGGTTAATGTACTGTTTTTCAACATCAACTTTAGAAATTTTTGCTGCAAAGAAAATGGCACTTAGAAGTACACCTGCAAATACACCATATGCTAAGTTGTGAGTAATAACAACTGTTGAGACTGTTACGACCATAACAATGGCATCTGTACGGGGCACCTTATGAATGTTACGAATAGAACTCCAGTCAAATGTACTGAATGATACCATAAACATAACACCAACAAGTGCAGCCATTGGTATTTGTACAACTAATCCTCCAAGAACAAGGATTAAGAACATTAAGAACACGCCTGCAACTAAAGCAGAAAGGCGTCCTCGTCCACCAGACTTCACGTTAATAACCGACTGTCCAATCATTGCACAACCAGCCATTCCTCCAAAGAAACCAGTAACAATGTTGGCAATTCCTTGTCCGCGGCTTTCCTTATTTTTATCACTCTCTGTATCTGTCATATCATCAACGATATTCGCTGTTAATAGTGACTCAAGTAAACCAACAATAGCAAGTGCAAGAGAATATGGTAATATAATCATTAACGTTTCTAAGTTAAATGGAATTTGTGGAATTAAAAACATTGGTAGTGCTTGCGTTAAATTCCCCATGTCTCCTACTGTACGCAGATCAAACCCAGCAAAAATAACAACCGCTGTAATAATAACAATGGCAGCTAATGCTGAAGGCACTACTTTAGTAATACGTGGCAACCCATAGATAATCACTAGCGTTGCAGCGACAAGGGCATACATTAACCATGTTGCATCAACAAACTGTTCTAATTGAGCCATAAAGATTAAAATGGCTAAAGCATTAACGAAACCAACCATTACAGAGCGAGGAACAAATTTCATGATTCTCGCTAGCTTAAACACACCAAATAATATCTGCAAGATCCCTGTCAGAATCGTTGCTGCTAGTAAATATTGAAGACCATGTTCAGCCACCAATGTTACCATGACCAATGCCATTGCACCTGTTGCAGCAGAAATCATTCCTGGACGCCCTCCGACAAACGCAATGACAACGGCAATACAAAATGACGCATAAAGCCCAACCATTGGGTCAACACCTGCAATAATTGAAAAGGCAATTGCTTCTGGAATGAGCGCAAGGGCAACAACGATGCCGGCCAATACGTCGCCTCTTACATTCCCAAACCATTCTTGTTTAATAGATTGAATGTTCAATCTAACACCTCTTTCCTATTAAGTTTTTTAGTTCGACTTTTGACTCTCACAAAAGTCGGGGTCCGTTGATAACAAACGTATTCTACCACCATCCCACAAAATTTCAAACTCTAATGTAAGCGCATAATACAACTTATTTACTCAATAGATCTCTAATTTCCTCTACTATCCTCTCATTTCGGTGAACATATCATAAAATCGCCCAATCTAACCATGAAATAATAACCTATTTGTAATTGCCGCGAGCAAAAAAGAAAATGTCCCCAGCTAGCAGGGACACCTCACCGTTAATTTTAATGCGCTTTCTCCAGTACATACTTAATAAAACAATCTCTATGAACTTCCTTTTCAAGTATCTTTCGAACATAATACGGATCGTTTAGTAAACCGTTCTCTTTATCTGAGGCAATCCAATCTTTCGCTTTCGGATTTTCTATTAATTTTCTAAACCAATCTTCCTTTTCTAACTCTTGCCATAATTGCTCAATATTTGGTTTGCTTTTTCTAAAGAATGCTTTTTGTATTAATTGAATAAACAAACCACCCATTAATAAACATAATAATATCAAAACTAGCATTTGTATCTCCTCATGTATAATTTACGTAATCAATTCAAGTTTATTTTACTATGAAAAATGAGTAAATTGGTGGAAGAACATTGAAAAAAACATACCAACTAAAGAGGAGATTGGTATGTTTTCCATTCAGAAACTATAATTTTTTATTTTTTAACAATCTTAGTCCATTTAACATTACAAGGAGTGTCGCACCCATATCAGCAATAATTGCAATCCAAAGTGTAAGCCAACCAGGGATAACAAGAAGTAACGCTACTAGCTTTAACACAAGGGAAATCGTAATATTTTGCTTAATAATTGTTCGTGCTTTTCGACTTAATTGGATCGTAAACGGAAGCTTAGATAAGTCGTCCTTCATAAAAACAATATCAGCTGTTTCTAACGCGACATCAGATCCAGCTCCACCCATTGCTATGCCAACATTAGCTGTTGCTAATGCAGCAGCATCATTAACGCCATCCCCAACCATTGCAATCTGATTTCCTTTTTCACGTATAGCTTCGACGTACGATACCTTTTCATTTGGCAGCAAATTTGCTTTTACATTTGTCATTCCAACTTGACTTGCAATCATATGAGCAGATTTTTTATGGTCTCCCGTTAGCAAAATGGTTTCTCGAACGCCCAAGTTATGAAGAGATTGGATCAAATCCTTGCTTTCTTTACGTATAGAATCTGCCAGAGCGAGCAAGCCAAACACCCGTTGTGTTGTCGCGAGAATGACGACTGACTTAGCTTCATCCTTAAATTGACGAATCTTTTCTAGTTCTTGGTTGGTTATATTGGTTATCTGTTTTATAAACGCGTCGCTGCCTACGTAATATGTTACCCCTTCAATTTCCCCCAAGATTCCTTTACCTGTTTCTGATCGAAAATTTGTTACAGACAATAACTCTTGACCAATTTTACTTTCTACATGTTTCACAACCGCCACAGCAAGCGGATGCTTTGAATTTTGCTCTAGTGATGCCATTACTTTTAAGAACTCGTATTCATTTTCATTTTCTGAGACCCAAATGTCTGTTACTTCTGGCTTCCCTTTTGTTAACGTCCCTGTCTTATCAAATGCTATCGCTTCAATTCTTCCTGCTTCTTCTAAATGAATGCCACCTTTAATAAGCACCCCATGACGTGCCGCCGTTCCAAGAGCAGTAACGATTGAAACTGGTGTCGAAATGACTAAAGCACACGGACAACCAACAACCAAGACAGCAAGACTTTGATAAATCCAACTGCTCCACTCCCCACTAAAAGCCAGTGGTGGAATAATTGCAACCAGAATGGCAATACAAATGATGATCGGTGTGTATACTTTTGCAAAGCGATCAATAAAAGCTTCTGCTGATGCTCGCTTCGCCTGTGCTTCCTCAACCAATTTCATCATCTTTGAAAGCGTTGAGTCTTCATTGCGCTTGGTAATTTCTACTTCTAATTGACCTTCTTCATTTATTGTTCCAGCAAAAACGGCATCACCTATTTGTTTTTCAACAGGAATCGATTCTCCTGTAATCGCAGCTTGGTTAATCGACGAGGCTCCTTTGATCACTTTGCCATCTACAGTTACTTTTTCTCCAGGTCGAATCATAACAATTTCACCAACAGCTAGCTCTTTTACATCTATATCGATCCAGGACCCCTCTCGCCAAACTTTAGCTGTTTTTGGAGTGTGTTCAAACAGTGAACGAATAGACTTACGTGCTCGGTCCATTGAGTACGTTTCAAGCATTTGGCTTATTGCAAAAAGAAAGACAACGGTAGCCCCTTCACCCCATTCACCTATAATAGCTGCTCCTATAACGGCAATCGTCATTAACGTTTTCATGTCAAACCGTGCATGAGAAAGATTTTTCAACCCTTGTAGGAAAAGACGATACCCCCCTATTGCCATTGATGATGCATAAAAGAAAATGGCAAGTAATCCTTCCCCATACAACCCTTGAATAATAAACCCACTAAGTAAAAGGAGCCCAGAGATAATGTTTTTCCAAGTAGCTGGCGATTTCCACTTAGAACTACGTTCGATTTGCTCATCCTCTTGAAATAGTTTCAGATTTTCAAAGGCTCCCTCTTTTTCTACAGCTTTTTTCGTTACATTTCCAACTACCGTAATGGTGGATGCTTGAAAGTTAACTTTGGCCTTTGTGACTCCAGGTATTTTATTTACGTTCTGCTCAAACTGAGCAGCACAACTAGCTCAGGAAAATCCTTGTACTTGATATTTTGTTTCCTTACTCATTGGCCCACCTCCTCATTTTGATGAGCAACCGCCGTCATTAATAATGTTCTAATATGTTCATCATCAAGAGAATAGAAAACGAGCTTTCCTCGTTTTTCACTTTTTGCAATCCGAAGATTTTTAAGGTGCCTGAGATGATGAGAAGCCGTTGCATTCGTTGTACCGATAATCGATGCAACATCACAAACACAGAGTTCCGCCGATTGGCAAAGTGCATACGCTATTTTAACGCGTGTTTCATCGGCAAGAACTTTAAACATATCGGCAAGGACGTCAAAACGTTGATTCGCTAACTGATCTTTTACCTCTCCTACTACTTTTTCATCGTAGGAAAATACTTCACACATATCGCTTTGTTGCTTCTGCTTGCTCATCTTCATCATCTCCACTTCATTCAAACACTCATTTGATTATTAGTATATTATAAATTCTAAGAAAAGTGCATGAAAAAAGCGAGTAAGGAGATTTCCATTACCCGCTTGGTCTTAAATGCTGAACATTATTACATCCATCTTTAAACCTATTTTGTTAAACTTTTTAATTGTTCGTAGCCTTTAGCTAATTCAATTTGCCACGGAATAACGGCCACTTGATTCGTTTTTTCAGAGGAAACAATCTGCATCCATTTTAGTTCAGAGCGTGAGCGAGCTTTTAATATTGGATCCATTGTATTACATGCAGCAAAGCTCTGGTTCACAACCCACCAGCTTGGTGTAATATCAGCACGAGCCAAGTCATCCTGCAGGCGGCTTGCTTCATGAACAGGAGTAGCTTCTGGCAACGTGACAATGACGACATCTGTCTCTTGCTTATTTCGTAGCCTCGGCAATAACTTTGAAACTGATTTTGGCACTTCTCCACTCGCTCGTTTTAACTCTTTATGATAGGATTGTGCTGCGTCTAAAAGAAGTAGCGTATGTCCAGTCGGAGCCGTATCAATGACAACAAAAGAATCGCTAGCTTTATCAACGACATCGGCAAAGGCTCGAAAGACAGCAATTTCTTCCGTACAAGGTGAATTTAAGTCTTCTTCTAAATAAGCAATCCCATTTTCATCGACTGTTTCTCTTGCTTTCGATAATACCTCATGCTTATAAGCTTCTACTTCTGCTTTTGGATCGATTCGACTTAATACTAAGTCACCTTGAACTTGCTTGCCAAGAACATAGGATAAATGATCCGCAGGGTCTGTTGTCGTTAAATGAACAGAATGACCGAGTTCAGCTAGTCCAACAGCAATTGCTGCAGCAACTGTCGTTTTTCCGACTCCCCCTTTGCCCAAAGTCATAATTACACCTTGTTTTTTAGCACCTACTTGTTTGATAATCTCTTTTAAAGCATATGTCTCTATGTTATGATCGCTCTCTTCACTAACTTGTTTTATCATCTGTTGATTGTTAAATAATGTTCGCAACGCCTCAACGCCCGTCAATTGATACGGAACATAGGGAAGTTCGAACGATGTAAGTGTAGTCAATTGCTTTGGCATGTTTGTTAAAGCTTTGTCTTGTTTATAATAAAAGGCTGTAGATATTAGATCACCTTCTACATAACTTTGAAGCTTACCATTTACTAAAAGAAGCTGATTGGTCAAACCAACTTGTTGTAGCTCCATTGCAGCTTTACTAGCCTCTTTAAGCGCCGATTCATCTGGTCTAGAAACAAGAACTAGTGTTGTCTGCTCTGAATTAGCTATTGCTTTTACAGCTCTTGAATACAATTCCTTTTTTTTCCCGAGTCCTGAAAGAGGTCCAAGACACGAAGCACCATGAGTACTGTCTTCAAGAAATGTTGACCAAGCAGTTGGTAGCTGCAACAGACGAAGAGTATGACCAGTAGGTGCAGTATCAAAGATAATATGGTCATATTCACTCGTACGATTTGGATTCGTTAAAATAGACGCAAATTCATCAAATGCTGCAATCTCGACCGTACAAGCACCTGAAAGTTGTTCTTCCATTTGGTCAACTACAGGAGCAGGGAGCTTATCTCTATAAGGCCCTACTACTTTATCACGATAAGCGGAAGCGGCTTCTTCTGGATCAAGGTTTATCGCTGATAGTCCCGGTACGTTTGAGATCGGTGTAGCTTCATAACCGATTTCTACTTCAAATACATCTTGTAAGTTTGAGGCAGGGTCTGTACTGACAATTAACACTTTCTTTCCTTCATCCGCAAGTGCAACAGCTGTCGCACAAGCCGTTGACGTTTTCCCTACCCCTCCTTTTCCAGTAAAAAATAAATAAGGAGTTACATTTTTTGAAGTTGGTTGAAATCGTTTTGTCATAGTAACTCGATTCCTTTTGATTTTGTCTCTGTTTTCGTCAGTGTCTCTACAGGAAGATTAGCCCACTCTGCAAACTCTTCATTCGTCGGATACCTGCCTGCAAGCTTTACTTCGCCATCTACCATAACAGCAGGAAGCGCATCTGTTCCTTTTGTATTTAACAAATTTTGAATCTTTCTTTCATCTATAAACGCTTGTGGCTCAGAGCCTAAATTATAACGAGCAATATCTATATTCTTTTTTTCTAACAGAAAGATAGCTGTAGCGACACGAGTTAATTCTGGATCAACACTTGGCCCACAAACTCCCGTTGCACAACACATCGCAGGATCATAAATTCTTATTTTAAACATATCCATCTCCTCCTTCAACGATGTAAAGAGATAAAGAGGGGTCTGACCCCTCTTTATTTCCCTGTCTCTCCGAATGTTTTGATACGGTCACCAATTTCATCGCGTACCCGTTGGAAAAACGCCCACTTTTCCTCGTCTGTACCTTCTGCTTTTGCTGGATCATCAAAGCCCCAGTGAACACGGTCCTTGTTTGGTGGGGTAGCTGGACATACATCATTCGCATGACCACATAATGTTACTACTAAATCAGCCTTCTTTAAGATTTCTTGATCAATCGTATCTGAAGTTTGACCAGAAATATCAACGCCAGCTTCAGCCATTGCTTTTACTGCATTTGGATTCACTCCATGTGCTTCAATGCCAGCAGAATAAACGTCATATTTATCTCCAAGGTATTTTTTACCCCATCCCTCTGCCATCTGGCTTCGGCATGAGTTTCCTGTACATAAAAAGTAGATTATTGGTTTTGATTTTGTCATGTTTCTCGTCTCCTTGTTATTTTATTGTTAGATTTAATTAGTAACCGGTTTTGCTGGAAACCAATGTCTAGTGTTATTTGCAATCCTGACTAAAAAGAGCATTAGCGGTACTTCCACCAAAATACCAACAACGGTAGCTAATGCAGCACCTGAATGAAGGCCGAATAAGCCAATAGCAACGGCAACAGCAAGTTCAAAGAAATTACTTGTGCCAATCATTGCAGCTGGAGCTGCTACACCATGATTAACTCTCCAATACTTTGCCCAAAAGTAAGCAATAGCAAAAACAAAGAAGGTCTGTATTGTTAATGGAATGGCGATAAGAACAATATGAAGAGGATTGCTCATAATAACCTCGCCTTGGAATGAAAATAAAATAATAAGTGTTAGTAAAAGTCCAACAATCGTAAACTTACCAATTGTTTTTAAATACACATTTTCAAACCATTCTTTCCCTTTCTTTTTTATAAGTATTACTCTAGATAAATACCCTGCAATGAGGGGGATTAACACATATAAAACAATGGAAAGTAAAACTGTATCAAACGGCACACTTACATTTCCGACTCTCAAAAGTAGCATCACAATCGGTGCATACAAAACTAATAAGATTAAGTTATTAATTGCTACTTGGACAAGAGTGTACCCTGCATCGCCTCTGGTTAAATAACTCCATACGAATACCATTGCTGTACAAGGTGCGGCTCCTAATAATACGGCACCCGCAATATACTCTGTCGCTAAATCAGAAGGGATGATTCCTCCAAAGATCACCTTTAAAAACAACCAAGCAAAAAAGAACATTGTAAAAGGCTTAATTACCCAGTTAACGATAATGGTTATGACTAATCCTTTTGGCTTCTTACCTGCATTTACAATGGAGCTAAAATCAACTTGAGCCATCATAGGATAAATCATTAACCAAATTAAAATGGCAACTGGAATCGATACTTGTGCATACTCAAACCTTGATAAGGTTTCTGGAATTAAAGGGAGAAATTGTCCAATTGCAACCCCTACAACAATACAGATAATAACCCATATCGTTAAATATCGTTCAAAAAAACCAATTCCTTTCCCGCTTTCATTACTCATTTTTCCTCACTCCTTCTTTCTCTCCAACTAGTCACAGCATACTCGTAACCCGCGTTGTTCTAATTCAATCAGCTTTCCTTTTTGATCTGGGAGATGGGCAAGTAGTGATTGAACGAATGGGTATCCCTTATGTGCAGTATTAATACTGTAGAAAATCCATTGACCTTTCCTGTTTTCTTCTACAAGTCCAATATCTTTTAGTTTTCTGAGATGCTGGCTAATCGAAGGCTGACTCATTTGAAATAATTCTACAAATTCACACACACAGCACTCATCTTCTGACAACATCGCCATCATTGTTAATCGCGTTTTGTCTCCAAGGAGCTTTAATATTTTAGTTGCTGCATCAATCTCCACAGTAGAAATCGAATTACTCATCCCAATCAGTCCTTTCGTTCATGCTGTCAATTATATAATTATATGCTTATATACGCAATTGATTTTATGTAAAGAAAAAGTAAAGGATAAGTAAAGAATTAATCCTTACTTACCCTCATATAATCTCTTATTCACTTAACACATATTCGTCAAAAAATTGCTGAAACTCTTCATCAGGGACTGCGCTAACAATTCTTCCCGCTTCCGCCCCATTTTCAAAATGGATAATCGTAGGAGTAGAATCTAAATTGTATTGGTCCCACCCTTCCTCAAATTCCTTTAAATTATATTGAACTAAGTTGATCCCATTCTCTTCTGCTAACGGAACCAATCTTGGGGTCGCCTCTTTACAATACGGACAATCCGAACTATAGAAGTAGACTGTCACTGCCTCCTCATCTGCAAGCTTCTTTTCTAATTCCTCTGGAAGAATAACATTTTGATAATTCGGATCATCTATTAATTCAATGGTTGCTGGATGTAGGCGATCTTTTCCAAATGGGTTTCCTGCTGCCTTTTGTGCTTGATTTAAATTTGAAACAACAATTAATGCAACAAAAATCAGAACAACAATACTACCAAATATAATAACTTTCTTCATTATGAATCCTCCTTAGATAACCTTAAGATCAATAAACTACATATAAAAATAATGATAAAAGCAGTCAGTGCAAGGAATGGGATTGTTACAAATCCAAACCAATTAATGTATTGCCCTGTACAAGGAACACGACCACAAGCAGGAGCAGTCTGAGTGAAAAACGGGATTTTTTGTAATGCGTAATGATAGCTTGATAGACCAATTCCAATCAACGATAAGACAGCTGAGTACAGAGCAACCGTTGCATCCTTTTTAATAATACCAATGATCAATATGATCACTAGCGGATACATAAAGATACGTTGATACCAACAAAGCGTACATGGCTCATACATTCTCACTTGAGAAAAGTATAATGAACCTAGCGTTGCTATTAACGATGTTATCCATGCTACGATAGTCAAGTTCTCTATTTGTTTTCTCATTTAAAATCCTCGTTTTCATTTTCTAAATTACTAGATTCATTATACAGATATTCAATTTTCATTGCTACTTTCAAACTTTGACAATCTTGAGAAATGAGAACAAAAAACACAGCAAACTAGGGTACTAAAAAGGTCAGTTCCTTTTTCAGTACCCTTTGTCATTCCTTTATTAAGCCACTAGAAGCAAGAACGATCTCACCTGCAAAATGCTCAGCAGCTTCTTCAACTAACTTATTATGATCTCCAAAGTGTGGAAGATGACTTAAAATTAGTTGTTTTGGCTTAGCGATGTCAGCAAGTTTACCAACGTCTTCACTTGTCATATGACCAAATTGAGCGATTTGATCTCCTTTATAGCCACTGCATTCTGCAATTAAAAGATCAGCTCCCTTTGCAAACTTAGCTAATTCTAGAAAGTAACTAGAATCAGCTGTGTATACATACGTTTTCCCTTTGCTCTCTATTTTCACTGCAAAACAAGGAACAGGATGATGCGTCCTTAAAAACGAGAACGTAAACGGTCCGATCTGTAGCGATTGATTGTCGTCATAGGTCACCGCCTTTACAACATCTTTATATCCAAGCTTCGAAAAAGCTGATGCATCTTCTATATGTCCATAAATAGTTGGTTGCTTCATCTTTGTCCCTAACCCTTTATGCACAATTTGAGCATACTGATATGCGCCAATATCTGCTTGATGATCATGATGATAATGAGATAATACGATCGCATCAAGCTCCGTAACCTGACAATAAGCTTGCAAGGATGAGAGCACCCCACTGCCACAATCGAGCAATACTTTGTAATCTTCTTCTTCAACTAAATACCCTGAGGTAGCTTCTCCATGTTCTGGGTAGGCATGCCAATAACCAACAACAGTTACCTTCATTACTCCTCACTTCCCCAATTAGAGTGAGATTGATTGCATTCTTCAATGCGTTCTCTTTCCATAATGATAGCCAATTCTGTCATAAGTTTCTTTTGCTCGTCTTCATGCTTTGCATCAGAGGCGCACTCTTGTAATCGCTTTATTTTTTCTTGTTCTTTATTTTTTTCCACCTTTAACACCTTTCCCATTTTCAGCATACCCTTAATTTTGTACAGAGAGTTAACGTAAGTACATTGCTTCTGGGGTATTATAAAAGGAAAATCTACCCATTTTCAATACCCTCTATCCCTCATTCATTATATACACATTCTCTATTAATAAACGTTTTTTCCACTTTCGCTTAGCCTATTAGTACATGAGCATTCCAAATGACAATATCTGCATCCCATGCTTCTCCAACTCGAATTTTACAATTCAAAACAAAAAAGTCCCCTCATAGCTAGTGCTATAAAGGGACTTTTTCATAATTATGCAGGGTATACGCTCACTTGCTTGCGATCACGACCAACGCGCTCATATTTAACAACGCCGTCTACTTTCGCAAATAGTGTATCGTCTCCACCTTTACCTACGTTCACACCAGGATATACGCGTGTTCCGCGTTGGCGTACTAGGATTGAACCACCTGTTACAGTTTGACCGTCAGCACGCTTAGCGCCTAAACGCTTAGAGATCGAGTCACGTCCGTTCTTTGTACTACCTACCCCTTTTTTCGATGCGAAAAATTGAAGGTTCATTTTTAACATGGAATTCACCTCCCGTATGTTTCATTGACTTGCATATTACGGCTGTATTCTTCAGAGATCGACTGAAGGGATACGACCATCCCTTCGAGTAGAAGTTGTACTTTCTCATATGTCACAGCATCCAAATCGTTCGGAACATGACAGCGGAGAAAGCCACCATCCTCCTCCATTTCAACATCAAGCTCTACTTCACAAAGTGCAGCAATCGCATTGACGGATCCAAAAGAGACAGCTGAAGCTCCAGCACAAACAATATCATGACCATGCGGACCAGCGTCTGCATGTCCACTCATCGTAAAAGAGACAATGTTACGTTCGTCGTTACGTGTTATCTCAACCGTAATCATAGACTTAAGCGTTAATCTTCTCGATTACCACTTTTGTGTATGGTTGACGATGACCTTGCTTACGACGGTAGTTTTTCTTAGCTTTCATTTTCCAAACGATGATTTTCTTTGCACGACCTTGCTTTTCAACTTTAGCCGTAACAGTAGCACCCTCTACGTATGGAGCACCAACTTTCACCTCATCGCCACCTACGAATAAAACGTTTTCGAAGCTAACTGTTTCACCAGCTTCTGCGTCTAATTTTTCGATGTAAACTTCTTGGCCTTCTTGAACCTTTACTTGCTTACCACCAGTTTCAATAATTGCGTACATACTTGCACCTCCTCATATACTCAGACTCGCCATCCCAGGTAGGTTTGAACCTTTGAAAACCTGCTCTGTGCGGTTATAGTTGTTTGGGTGCGACCAAATAACTAACAAGCGATATTGTAGCATATTTTCTTGAATTATGTCAACGTGTTTATTTCTCTTTTAATCGTTCAAGTTGTGCAATAGCTTCTTCTAAATTCCCAATATACCGAAAAGAAAATTTCTCTTCTTGCAAACTTTTATTTGGGTAGACAAGAATACGGAAGCCAAGTGCTTCTTCTAGCCGTTTTAGATGCTCACTTTTTTGTCCAAAAAGTACTGTTGAAACAGTAGCTGGCAACTCCAAGACAATTGCTTCTTCATCCATCCCTCGGTGCTCCCATAAATGTCGTTCAATCTTAAACGCCTGGGCTTCATTCGAAAGAACAACCCCTTTTCCTGTACAGGTTGGACACGTCTTTGAGAGACTTGCTTGAAGATTCTGGCGTACTTTTTTTCTTGTCATTTCTAACAAGCCTAACCCTGTTATGCCAAGAACATTTGTTTTCGTTCGATCGTTTTTCAATGCTTTTTCAAACACACTTTGAACATATTTACGATCTTCTTCTCGCTTCATATCAATAAAATCAATGACGATAATTCCAGAAATATCACGTAAGCGGAGCTGTCTCGCAATTTCCTTCGCTGCTTCGCTGTTCGTTTTCCGAACGGTATCATGTAGGTTTGTTTTCCCTGTAAACTTCCCGGTATTTACATCAATTACCGTAAGTGCTTCCGTTTGGTCTATCATTAAATAAGCTCCATTTTTCAACCATATTTGGCGTCGTAATGCACGCTCAAGCTCTTTTTCAATTCCATATGCCGAGAAAAGGTTTTCCTTCTCACGGTAAAGCGACAACGATTGCTGCAGTTTGGGAAATGGTTCGAGAAGTTCCTTAAGTAATTTATAATCATCAATACAGTCAACAACTAATTCATCAATTTCCGTAAAAGAAAAATCCCGGACAACTCTTTCAATCAAACCAGAGTCTTGATGGATTAACGCTGGAGCTTTTTTGCTCTTACCTTCTTTCCAGAGTTCCTTCCATAACTTACGTAAAAAATGAAATTCTTGCGTAATCACTTCTGCTTGCTTTCCTTCACAAGATGTACGAATAATTAAACCTTCTTTATCCTCAATAATTCCTTCTGCAATTTCTCTCCAACGCTCGCGCTCCCCCTCGTTTGAAAAACGACGAGATACCCCGACATAATCACCTTCTGGCATATAAACAAGAAACTGTCCCGGAAAAGATACAACCCCCGTTAGTCTTGGACCCTTTAAACCGAATCCTTCCTTTGTTACTTGGACTAACAATTCTTCACCTTGCTTAACAAATTCAGAAATACTACGTTCTTTTTTCTTATCCTCATCTTCGTTACATAAGTGAAAGGAGAGTAGGTCATCACGATAAAGGAAGCCATTTTTATCACGTCCAATATCAACAAAAGCTGCTTGCATCCCTGGTAAAACGTTTACAACTCTACCTCTATACACATTGCTTACAATTCTATTTTCAAGTGTGCGTTCAACCATTAATTCAACGACACGACCGTTCTCGACAACAGCCGCTCTTCTTTCTCTTGTCGCCATATTAAAATATATTTTCTTCAATGAGAAAAGCCCCTTTAATTGAATCTTTTCTTCATTGTACCAGTTTCAATGCAAAAAGTCGTACCCATGTACGGTTACGACTTTTTGCCCTCATTTTTATTTATGAAGCAACTGTGAAAGGGGAATATGTGGCTTTTTACTCGTAAAGAGCATTTGTAATAGCTCTTTTTCTTCGATTATGCACGCTGTTCCGTTTTTCACTTGGAATACTTTGTATAAATGATAACGCCCTCGTTTCAGTAACTTCATTGCTTCTCGCAGCGAAAGTGAATCGCGAACCGCTATAATAGACGTTTGCTCTGGCTCGCCACCTTTTTCAGATCTTCGCGCCATAAGAAAGCGCATAAACCTGTAATGCCGCTGCTTCCATTCAAGATAATTTGTAATAAGCAGAAATGATATGACAACCCATAAATTCAAATGATAAGGGAACCAAATTAAGCTTATTAAAATAATCACTATTAAAACAAAACAGGAAATCCACCTAGAAACAGTGAGTGCTTGAACATAAGGAAAACGGTACGTACACCATAGTTGAACAAGTCTTCCTCCATCAAGAGGTAAGATCGGAATCAGGTTAAACAGAAGAATCATTATATTATGCCAAATAAAAAGATGATGATCCGTACTAGTCCAAAAAGACGTTTGAACTAAGCAATAAGACAGAACCATCATCCAAATATGTTGTAGCGGCCCTGCGATAATAACAATCAGTTCTTCGTGAAAAGGCCGATTTCCGACATCTTCCACTTCGGCCACTCCACCAAATGGCAATAATTCAATTTTATGAATTCTCCATTTGAACGAGTGTGCCGCAATCGCATGTCCCATTTCATGAATGAACACAATCAGAAATATCATCAACACTTCTCTAAAATACCCTGTAAACACACCGATGCCGAGGATGAACCAAAATAATGGGTTAACCTTAATTTTCGCTGCAAGTTCTCTCATAATTAATCAAAAGAAATAACTTCGCTAGGATTAATATATTGGTCGCCGTCCTTTAACGCAAAATAGAAAACCCCTTTTTGTGCTTCTTCATTTGTAGAGACTAAACCAATCTTATAACCTGGTTGGATATGGTCATATAAGTTCACTTCCACCTTATCAAGCATGCCATACACTGCTTCTGTACCATCATAATGTTTTACAGTGACGGTCTTCCCAAGATTTCCACCCTCATCATCGGCTCCAACCTTGCTCACCTGTCCACCTTTTACTGCTTCAATTTCTGCGTTCATTCCTGTCTCAATTAAGATTCCTCTTCCATCATGATCAAAATCCTGACTTATTGTACCTGATGCCGGAACCGCATATACCATTTCTACTTGCTCATTTGGATCGCCTTGAGCCATATCCCGATTTGCTGGCACGAGAGCTAATGGTCGCCCGAATTGATTTTCATACCAATTAGCCACTGCTGCAAACTGAATTTCTTGCTCATACGTTTGTTGTACAAAACGTTTCGCCCCTTCTGCTTGAGGAACAGTTGATTGAAAAAGTATAGCAGTCATTAAGAAAATACAAATGGATGCCATTAAGCGAAAAAGGAAAAAATCCCCTTTCGGTACATGTACTTTGGCTCCTTCATCATTTGTAGATGGTGGTACATAAAAGTCAGGCTCTTCTCTCGCATCTTCATGTCGATTTAAGAGCATCGGCACCGTCCGTTCGCGATGTTTAACATTGCTATTGATTTGACGTCGTCTATTTTCTAGTTTTCTACGTACCTTATTTATATCCTTGGACATTTGCTCCCCCATCCTTTTTAAACTAGTTTACTTAACTATATGACTTGTCCGCAGGTGTTATGACATAATAGAGATAGATAAAAAAAGCGGTCTTCCTTTTTTATCTATCTCTATGCAATGTGCGCAGCCGCAGCCTATGTTTTTAGCCCTTTAGGAGCGGTTTTCTCCTAAAGGGCGTGCGGCGTGCGAAGCCATTGCCACGGGCACACTCTTTTGATGTAAAAAGGCCCTTGCTTTTTCATTTATCTCTATTGCAATGTGCGTAGCCGCCGTTTTGTTTTTAGCCTTTTGAGCGCTCTTCTCAAAAGGCGCACGGCGTGCGGAGCCATTGCCACAGAGGACGCTCTTTTAATGTAAAAAAGGCGGTCTTCCTTTTTTATCTATCTCTATGCAATGAGCGCAGCCGCCGCCTATGTTTTTAGCCTTTTGAGCGCACTTCACGGGAAGGCGCACGGGGACGCTCTTTTTTCATGTTTTATTCTTCTACGAACCGGAAAACAAACTAGTATGAAATACCTTATTGCGGAGAGGAGACCTGATAATGAAAACACGTAAACTTGGTCGATCTGATTTAGATGTTAGTGAAGTTAGCCTTGGCTGTATGAGCATTGGAACCGAAATAAGTCACGCAAAAAAAGTCATTGAAGCGGCGCTTGATGGCGGCATCAATTACTTAGACACTGCTGATTTGTACTATCAAGGGGTAAACGAGGAACTTATCGGTGAGATAATTAAAGGCAAACGGAACGATATTATTCTTGCTACAAAAGCAGGTAATCGTTTTGAACAAGGAAAAGAGGGCTGGAGTTGGGACCCTTCAAAAAAACATATAATGACAGCTGTAAAAGATAGCTTACGTAGACTTCAAACCGACTACATCGATTTATACCAGCTTCACGGAGGAACAATTGAAGACAATATTGATGAAACAATAGATGCCTTTGAAGAGCTAAAGAAAGAGGGGGTCATCCGCTATTACGGTATTTCTTCCATACGTCCCAATGTCATTCGCGAATATGTAAAGCGTTCATCCATTATTAGTATAATGATGCAGTATAGTTTACTTGATCGTCGTCCTGAAGAGTTATTTTCTTTTCTAGAAGAAAACGAAATAAGCGTTGTCGCTAGAGGACCTGTCGCTAAAGGATTACTTACTGATCGAACGCTTGAGACAATGTCTGATACCATTAAAGAAAAAGGCTATCTTTATTATTCATACGAAGAACTCGTATCATTACGCTCTAAATTGGAGCACGAGCTACTCGATGGTCGTCCGCTCCAAGCGCTTGCTTTGCAATACTGCCTTAACTCTCCAGTCGTAGCTTCCGTTGTAACCGGGGCAAGCAGTGCTGAACAAGTAAAAGAAAACATTCGTTCCATCGAATCTTTTGATGTTTCAAATGATGAAATCGCTTGGCTAAAACAAGTAACAAAACTAGAACTGTACGAGCAGCATCGGTAGATAGACGAAAAGTTGTGGGGGTGTCTCAAAGATCTGTTTCTGACCTTTTGAGACACCCCCTAAGCAATGAGCGGAGTCGCTAAATCTTTTAAAAGCCTTGAGAGGAGTGGGTTCCTCCCTCAAGAACGTTTTAATTCCAGAAAAATGGCTTAAACCAGCCCGCAACAAAAAGACTGCCCGAGAAATTAATCTCTAAGCAGCCTTTCTTACATTATTTATTACACTCTTACTTTATCCATAAGTATTTCTTTCATGACAGATCCGATTTCAGGAAGAATAATTCGGTCCATTGCTAATTGAATCGCTCCTGTTGGTCGAGGCATCGAGAAGATCGCCTTCCCGTCACGTACACCTGCAATTGCACGACTTAAAATCGCAGCTGTACCGATTTCTTCTTTAAAACTTAAATGGCGAAATAACTCTCCGAATCCCGGCATCTCTTTATCTAAACTATCTCTAACAGCTTCATGCGTCGTATCATGAAGGGCAATTCCTGTTCCTCCTGTAATTAGAATCGCATCTACATCGGCACGAATCGCAGCGATTTTAATCCAGTGTTGAATTAAACTATATTCTGCATTAATTATCTGGTACTCTGTCACACAGTGTCCTTCTTTTTCTAACATTGACCTAATCAGTGCTCCACTTTCATCGTCCTCGTACGAACACGAATCCGTTACCGTTAACACCATGCAGCGAATGCTCTTTGTAGTTTCTTCCAAATGTTCTTCCATCATCGTCATGTATTTTGGCCTCCTATTTTTAAAAACCACATTCTTGAAAACAATCATAACATAGCCTACTTCCTCTGTTACCGAAGTCTGCCAAATAATTGGTACGGAGCTCAGAAAGTGAATGAAAAGAAGCGTCTCGTTACTCACCGCTTCTAATCCTAGTTACTCGATAATTATCAAGAATATTGACAAAATATGAACTTTCAAAATAGAACCTGCACAACCATGCTTTAAAGCATTAAAAAGAGCAAGTGCCTCACATTGGTCACTTGCTCTACAACGTATTACCTTACGCTGAATAGCTTTTTGATTTTAGCAAACATACCCCTTTGTTCTTCGAGTGCCATTAATGGAACAGTTTCACCAAGAATTCTTCGTGCAATATTCCGGTAGGCAATCGAAGCTTTGCTTGTTGTATGAAGCGCGATTGGTTCACCTTTATTTGAATGCTTAATCACTTCTTCGTCGTCGACAACAATACCAAGAAGATCAATCGCTAATATAGAGGCAATTTCATCAACGTCTAACATATCTCCGTTTTTCATCATATGACCGCGAATACGGTTCACAATTAGCCTTGGAGCTTCAACGTCCTCTTGCTCAAGCAAACCAATAATTCGGTCGGCATCACGAACAGCTGAAACTTCAGGTGTCGTCACAACAATTGCACGATCTGCTCCCGCAACTGCATTTTTAAAGCCTTGCTCAATTCCTGCAGGGCAGTCTATAAGAACATAGTCATATTCTTGTTTTAATTCATCAACAATGACTTTCATTTGATCAGGTTCAACAGATGTTTTATCTTTCGTTTGTGCAGCAGGTAGCAAGTACAAGCAGTCAAAGCGTTTATCTTTGATTAATGCTTGCTTCAACTTACAACGCCCCTCTATCACATCAACGAGGTCATAAATAATTCGATTCTCAAGTCCCATGACAACATCAAGATTGCGGAGCCCGATGTCTGTATCCACTAAGCAAACTTTCTTCCCCGAAAGCGCAAGGGCTGTGCCTATATTAGCAGACGTTGTCGTTTTCCCAACGCCACCCTTTCCACTTGTAATGACGATTGCCTCTCCCACGCTGATGACCCCTTTCTATAACGCTCTTCTAAAATCTACGTTTAAATTAATAGTTTTTCACCTTAAAACAAGTGTGCGATCAAAAGACTATCCTCATTAAACATACTCTTACACTTGTAATTGTGCTTCATTTTTTGCAAGTTCTGGATGGGATTGTACAAGCTGCTGAACTCGTCCAATTTTAAAGGCCTTCTGTTCAGTAAGAAATGCACTAGCCATCATTTGTTCAGTTCTTTCTTCTGTATCAAATTGTTTAATTTCATCAGCAATTCTTAACTGAGCAGGAGCTAACAGAGAAGCAGATATGACGGCTTTTTCATTGCCTTCAAAACCGGCATGAGCAATTCCCCTAAGAGCACCCATCACATAAATATTGCCGTTAGCGATTAATGTTCCGCCTGGATTAACATCACCAATTAATAGGACATCTCCATTGACATGAAGCACTTGGCCTGAGCGAACAATACGGATTAATGTTACCGTTTGTGCTTCTTGACGTAATCTCTCAGACTCTTCTTTTGATAGTACACGAGATTCAAAATGATCAACAGCTAAATTACGTCCTTCTGTAATAATGTTCTCTAGTTCGGCCTGCTGATGTTCTTGGAGAAAGCGATATCCAATATCGACTTTTACGAGAACATCAGGACCTTCTGATTGTTGATAATGCTTTGAGGATAACTTTTCGATCAATTCTTCTAGCAAACTTTCATAAGAACAGCTATCATCCAATAGGAAGATTAACCCATCCTTTGTACCTTTTATTGTAACATATTGCTTCTTTTGAACCATTGTTGTGTCCACCTCAGCCTCACTCACCTTCGTTGCTACTCAATAGTATGTTCATTTTACCTGAGTAAAACGAGAAAACAGTGATATTACGTTATTCAACATATCGCATCGAAAACCCTTCTTCCTTATGTAAGAAGATGTAGAAAAATACCGCATATTTTGTCACATTCTTATCGATCACGGAGACTAGCTTGTTTCTGAACATAGGAAAATAATTTTTTTGCAGGGAAGTAAATAATAATGGCAAACGAGACATTTACTATTAACCCTGGTAGGAATCTCTCATGAAAGAAAAGTACCGCTCCTATATCAGCTAATCCAATCAGTCTGTATAGGCCATACTGATAATATTCAAATAAAGAGACAGCCACTGTTGCAAATAACAGATGAAAAAATAAAGAATCCTGGATTTGTTTATATGTATAAGCAAATGCATATCCGATCAAACCAAATCCAAACATATACACACCAAGTAATTGAGTATAGACAATATCATATATAAGACCAAAAACAAGACCGTAAACAATAGAGCTATATCGGCCGAAATGAATACCAATAAAAACAATCATCACGACAAGAAATCGCGGAACTAACGTAACATTCATATCGTGATGAGACGGCGTAATAATCTGAAATAGAGTACCTTCTATAACCAACAATAGAAAGACGAATGTAGGAATATAGAAGCGGCTCACGATGGTTCCTCCTCTAGCAATTCAGGATCAAGGGATGTACTCGTACGTTCAATAATATAGACATAGTCTAAAGCATAAAAATCAGCCGTTGGTTCGATGTAGGCATTTTGAGTTAAACCATATTCATCAGGCTCAACTCGTACAATTTCACCAATTAATAACCCACTCGGATAAACGCCACCTTTTCCAGACGTCATTACCATTTGGTCCTCTTCAATCTCTGCCTCAATATCAATCTTGCGCATAATTAATAACCCTGAATCCACATCATACCCTTCAATAAAGCCATATTCAGGTTGATCCATTGAAATCATTGCTGACACGCGGTTCGTTCGATCATTATCAGATAAAAGTTGAATTCTCGAAGAAAATTCACTTACTTGCTTTACCTTACCTATAAGACCACCTTTAGAATCAATAACGCCCATGTTTGGTTCAATTCCATCATTAGAACCTTTGTTTAAGCCAATATAATCTGTCCAACGGTCAGGGCTACGATGTATAACAACTGCTGATCTCATTAAATAATCATTTAAGCTTTCATCTAGTTCAAGCATATCTTTTAACGTATTGTTTTCATTGCGTAACAAATTCCGTTCTACAGAAATTTGTGCATATTCTTCAAGTCTTGCTTTTAATAGCTTATTCTCTTCATAAATTTGACGGATGTCCCGGACATTTTCAAAGAAACCCGCTACAGCGTATGCGGGTTTCGTAAAAGTGGTCTGCACCCATCCAACAGCATCTCTGATGACTTGTTCTGGTCCTGTGACTTGCTCTCTATCTGTACGCGAGTATCCAATCAACCCGACCAATATGATTATGCTGACAAGAAGAATAATTAATTTTTTATTAGAAAAGAAGGATGGCATGCCGGACACCTACTTACAATTTTCTATCTGAGCGTGATGTGATCCCCGCTTTTGAACGGAATAAATGTAGATTTTCAAGCGCTCTACCAGTCCCAATCGCAACACAATCTAAAGGATTCTCAGCAACTAATACTGGCATGTTCGTCTCTTCACTTAACACACGGTCAAGATTACGCAAAAGCGCTCCTCCACCTGTTAGGACAATTCCTCGATCCATAATATCCGCTGCAAGCTCTGGCGGAGATTGCTCTAATGTATTTTTCACTGATTCAATGATCGTTGCCACAGTATCTGCAAGGGCTCCAGCAATTTCTTCGGCTGTGACTGTAATGGTCTTAGGTAAGCCCGTTAGTAAGTCGCGTCCACGGATATCCATGTCATCAACACCTTCCGGAGCGCCTGCAGAACCAATTTCGAGCTTCAATGCTTCTGCCGTTCTTTCACCGATCATTAAATTATATTTCTTCTTAATGTATTGGATAACCGATTCATCCATTTCATCCCCTGCGACACGAATCGATTGACTTGTTACAATTCCACCAAGTGAAATGATTGCTACTTCTGTTGTTCCTCCACCAATATCAACGACCATACTACCAGTCGGCTCCCATACTGGAAGGTCCGCGCCAATCGCTGCTGCGAATGGTTCTTCAAGGGTATATGCTTCTTTTGCACCAGCTTGCTTTGTTGCATCTTCTACAGCCCTTTTTTCAACTGCTGTTATTCCAGATGGTACACAAACCATCACAGAAGGCTTACGTGTGAAAATCGAACGGTTTTTTAAAGCTTGTTGAATAAAGTATTTCAGCATGGTTGCTGTTGTATCGAAGTCAGCAATAACCCCGTCTTTCATTGGGCGAACAGCCACGATATTGCCTGGCGTACGACCAATCATATTCTTTGCATCATTACCGACAGCTTCGATGGAACCTGTATCAGTTCTTAGTGCAACAACCGACGGCTCACGAACAACGATGCCTTTGCTTTTAACGTAAACGAGCGTGTTTGCTGTTCCTAAATCAATTCCTATATCTTTTGAGAACCCACCAAACATCTATGTATCTCCCTTCATACAAATCCGAAATCATAACCTTCATTATAACGAATTATCATCAAAAAAAATAGCCTTAAGTTCCCCAAGTTTCGTAAAAATCTACGAATACAAAAACTTTCGTGAACATTTCTCAAATTCATCCTTTCACCCTTTACAATGGATACATACCAAAGAAAAAGGCAACACCCCTATGTTACCATTCTCTTACCCGAATCGCTATGCTCTTTACTCGCTCACATCCTTTATAATCATCTGCCGAATCATTATATGACATATCCTTGTTCTTTCAGACTAACAAATTTACGATCACCAATAATAATATGATCAAGAAGCTCAATTCCGAGTACTTTTCCTGATTCTGATAACCGTTTCGTCACTTCAATATCCTCTCGACTCGGTGTCGGATCGCCACTAGGATGGTTATGCATACAAATAATCGAGGCCGCCGAACGGCGAAATGCTTCTTTAAACACCTCACGGGGATGAACAATGCTCGCATTCAAACTGCCAATAAATATGGTTTTACGTAACAGGACTTGGTTCTTCGTATTTAAATACAAGCAATCAAAATGCTCCTGCTGCAAAAAGCGCATATCCTCCATTACATAGTTGGATACATCTTCAGGAGATCGGATCACATAACGCTCATCTGGTTGCATGTTATGAATTCTCCTACCAAGCTCAATGGAAGCTGCTAGCTCAACTGCCTTCGCTTCTCCTATACCATTAACTGTGCACAATTCCTCAATAGCAGCATCTTTTAATAACATAAGTCCATCAAACTTCGCTAAAAGGTGTTGAGCTACTTGTAAAACCGATTCTTTCCTCGTACCACTACGAAGGATAATGGCGAGGATTTCTTGATTCGTCAATGCTTGAGGGCCTTCTTGTAACAAGCGTTCTCGCGGTCTTTCTCGAACAGGGACATCTCGAATAAGGAAGGATGAATGGGACAAAGGAAACACTCCTTTCTACTTTGCACAAAAATGGAGATTTTATGAAGTTTTATAAAAGAGAAAAGAAATTGTTTTTGTACTTGATATGAATACTCGTAATAAGAACATGCTATGCTTCCCAAAAGAACAATCCATTACATGTTTGGCGTTATGTCGATTTTTTTTAATTCTCGCATCGTTCTAGCAAGAGGAAGTCCAACAACAGCGAAATAATCACCAACAATGCGTTTTACTAAAAAAGCACCAAAACCCTGGATCCCATAGCTACCTGCTTTATCAAACGGTTCACCACTACGAATGTACATCGTAATATCCTCCTCTGATAAAGAATAAAACTCTACATCCGTTTTCTCATAAAAAGTCATCACGCCTTCTTGTGAGCAAATAGCCACACCCGTATAAACGCTATGAGTATGCCCAGATAACATTTGGAGCATTGCCTTTGCTTCCTCTTCATTCTCTGGTTTCCCAAGAATTTTATCTTCAAAGGCGACTACAGTATCTGAGCCAAGCACAACAGCACCCTTTGCTTTTGACCATACATCCTCTGCTTTTTGCTTGGCTAATTGCTGTACAACCTCTGCAGGAGACAATCCCTCCTCAACAATTTCTTCTACTGCACTTGTTTGAATGGAAAAAGAATAATGAGCTTGTTCAAGTAGCTCTTTACGCCTCGGGGAACCTGAGGCTAAAATGAAAGATTTCATGAAGGGGTCACCTCTACAATGTTTTCTTTTTATTGTACAGGTTCAAGAGTATAATACCAAATTCTTCTTATCTCAACAATTCGTTTGATAGAAAAACTACCACGACACAAAAAAGGATGAACTCTCTAGCAAGTTCCATCCTTTCTGCTATTACTGCAACGCTTCTACGATTAGCTCATAATTAACAAGTGCATCCAAAAGAGCTTGCTGTGCTTGCCAGAGATCTTTCTCTTCTTTACTATTTACATATGCTGAAAGTTTATCTCCAGCAAGAACCAGATTATCTCCAAGTGCTAGTGCTTGATCTTGAACTGGCTGATTTAAATTAGTAAAGGCTTGATCTCGATCTGCTTGCAAGCTAGCTGTCGTCTTTTCAACTTGCTCGATACGTTCGGAAGTTAATAAAGAACCTCCACCAAAACCATCTACAGTTAACTGTAATAGTTCCTTATAATGAGAAATTGCGTTTGTGAACCAAGCCGTTACTTCTTCTGCTTGTCCAGTAACCGTTTGACCATCAACACGATACGTCTTTAAATACGTATCTTGACCATACCCTTCATATAAAGAACTTATTTTCGTCGCCTGAGCTCGATCTCCACCAGCTCCAATGAACATGTAAATCGGATCTGTCGATTGCGTTAATGCCGCAGCTAACCCTTGCTCTTGTAGCTTAGCAACAATCTCTTGTCCAGTAGATTGCTCACCAAATGCTCCCCCTTGCACCACTTCTAATGCCAAATCTGGGAAAGTATTTCCACCAGCTTCAGCAGCCGTTGGAATCGCACTGGTAACAGTTTCTCCTGCACCTGCTATACTAGCTCCACTCCCCGTAAAGACAGTTAGAACCATGAAGCCCAAGCTTAACCCCACAATAACGGCAGAAAATAAGGCTACCACCAACATAACCGGAAACTTCGGTTTATTTTTAGCATGGTACGATTTTTTCTTCCGTTTAAAAGGCAGCTTCGGACTTTTCTCACTGAAGCCATCATCCCAATATGGCTGTTGATTTCTTTTTCTTTCTTCTTGTTTACTCCCAAAATCTATGATGTTATCTGGTTGAGGAATGATTTCAGATAAATCTTCTGCTGTATTGTCACGGGCCGCTACGATTTCTTCTGAAACATCTTGTGCATTATGTGTATTTTTACTAGAATCATCTTCACGAATGCGATCTTCAATTTTTTGTTCTTTCCCGTTTAAGCGGACCGATATTTTATATTTGTCTTGTTCCATGTAACCACTCCCTTCCTCATTCTTTTTCTTATAATCCTATTCTATTAAACAATAATGGTAGATAGAACAAATTACTGAAAAATTTACTATGAGGGGATAAAAAAAGAAACCTCTATTTTACATAGACGTTTCTTCTAACCTTTAGCCTCCAAAATCGTTGTAAATTGTGAACATTGGTAGAATTGTCGCAAGAACAATCGTACCGACAATTACTTCTAGAATAACGATCATTAGTGGGTCAATGATCGAACTCATGTGGGAGGCCATTTGCTCTACTTCTTCATAAAAATCAGCAACTTTTTCAAGCATCTTATCAAGTTGCCCGGACTCCTCCCCAAATTTAACCATGTGACTAACTAGCTTCGGAAAAACCCAGCTATTATTTAGTGGTTCTGATAAACTTTCCCCCGCACGTAATGATTCTTTTGAGTCATCTAATACTTTTTTGATCACATCATTATTAGCTATTTCCGAACTCATCGTTAATGTTTGTAAAACAGGAACAGAGCTTGCAAACAAACTCATTACAGTCTGAGCAATATAAGATTTCGTGTATCTTGATCTTGGCTGACCGTACGAGAAAATGTCCCTGTCATAATCGTTAGTAGAGGAACGAGGATGATTCCAGCTATAACAATCGCCACAAGCAATTCAATTAACGTTACACCTTTCTCATCCCTCACCCTACTACCTCCTTACCAAAAGCTTGTATACCAATTCCAAATATCAAATCCAAATAAATAGGCAGCTATCGTTCCAATAAAGATAAAAGGCCCAAAGGCAATCGGTTGTTTCCGTTTCACTACTCCTGTCAGCAACAAAATTCCACCAACAACAGCACCAGCAAATGAAGCAAGCACTAGACTCATCACTGTCAGCCAAGGGCCAAGTGCTACCCCAATAGCTGCATAAAGCTTTATATCGCCACCACCCATGCCGCCACGACTGGCAATTGCGATTACTAGTAACAAAACAAAACCAACAACCCCACCAGCTAGATAATACCAAAATGGCTCACTACCAATAAATAGTCGACTAATGAGCAAAACGCCAAGCATTGGCAAAGTAACCACATCTAGAATCAGTTGTTCCCGAATATCTGTTAACACGGAAATAACTAATAAAACTGTAAGGATCAAAGCAGGGATCAATTCCAACTGAAACCCAACAAACGTATAGACAACAAAGAAAGATGTAGCTGTTAACAGCTCTCCAAATGGATATAAAGGAGAGATCTTCACCTTACAATAACGACATTTTCCTTTTAAAAAAAGAAAGCTAAAAGCTGGTATTAGATCAAAGACTGACAGCTTATGTTTACAATGTGGACAATGAGAAGAAGGGAAAGCAATAGATTCTTTTTTTAATAGACGGATGGCTACAACGTTGAAGAAGCTGCCGAGTATAAGACCTAAGACAAAGATATAAATGTCTATAAACACCATATGTATTCCTCTCCTTAATTTAATTTAGAAAAAAGCTGTCGCTATTAGAATTGCGACAGCAAATTACTCAAAACTATACTTTAAGAAGTCGGTTCAGTATAAGTAACTTCGACAGTTCCTTCTGCAATATTTACGCTAGCTCCAGAACGAAGATTAATTTCACCCGAAAGATAATCTGGCACTAACTCATCATAATCTGGTTGACCTGTACTTGTTCTTGGTACATTATTCTCATTTTCGACCATATAGCGATTAACTGCATCTTGAAGCAATTGTACACTTCTTTCGTCTGAAGTAACTGAAGCATTGTCTTGATTAGTCATCACCATCGGAATAACAATCGCAGCAATAATCCCTAAAATAACAATAACAACCAATAACTCAGACGGGCCCACCGTGCTTTTATGAGCTTTTTCAAAATTCAAATTCACTCAAAATTAGTTTATTCTGCATAAAAAAAGACCTCATTTACTTCAAAAAGCAAAATCAAGGCCGGTTGCACCAGTTGCTCTGTACGACTTAGGTGCCCACATACAAGTCGTACTTCATCGCGTTCCAAATATGTAATATTGTTAAACTTAGTGTAATTTCATAGTATCTTAATGTCAATACTATTATCCTGCTAAACGGCAATATCAAGTATTTTCAACAATTTTGTCAATGTTTAAACAAGACTTTTGTTACACTTTTCCAAAAAAAAAACGGTGGTCTCAAATCTCTTCTCCTTCTTTTTACCTATTCGTCCTTTAAAAAAAGAACTCACTAGTTTTATCTAATGAGCTCCTTTCCCCTCTTCACTCTACTCCTTCAACCACTTACCCCTTACAGAAGAAATAAAGTATAGAGAACCTGCAACAATAAGCATTTCATTCTGTTTTAATGCATGTACTTCCTCTTCTAAAGCTTTCTCCCAATCATCTTCAAAACGCTTATTTGCAACTGGGGCTTGTTCATATAATGACTTGCTAGCAGCTGCTCGGAAGAAATCAAAACTAGTAAATGTAAACGAGGAATTCAATTGTTCAAATGGCTTTAATAAAATGCCCATATCTTTTTCTTTCGTTGCCGCAAGCAAAAATCGATATGTTTTATCTGGGTAATGAAGCGTAAGCGTTTTTTCTAGCGATTCCATCCCTTCTTTGTTATGCGCACCATCAATCACGATGAGTGGATCTTCGCTTACTTGTTCAAAACGCCCTATCCAAGTTGTTGCACGTAATCCTTTGTGAATAGAAGACATAGGAATATCAAAATGATAATTCTCCACCAATATTTCCAAAGCCCTTATCGCTACAGCCGCATTTTCTCTCTGATGTGGCCCCGACATTTGAATGGTTACATCATTTATTTGGTTATTCATTTTTTCATAAGAAAATACTTGAAATCTTCCTTCAATTCCGATTAAGGTTTCTTTAAAGTCAATTCCAAGTTGCGTATAAGGAGCCCCTACATTGCGCGAAACATCCCCTATAATCTCCTGAGCTTTTTTTTGCGAGACACCCGATACGATCGGAACACTTGGTTTTATAATCCCTGCTTTTTCAGATGTGATTTCCGGAAGCGTTTCTCCTAATATATGCATATGGTCAAATCCGATTGATGTAATAACTGATACTAGTGGAGTAATCACATTTGTCGAATCAAACCTCCCACCTAAACCGACTTCAAGCAATACAATGTCCGGCTTAGCAATCGTAGCAAAGTAATAGAAAGCAATCGTGGTGATGACTTCAAATTCAGTAGGGCTTCCAAGTTCGGTACTCGTTAATTCATCAACTAATGGTCGAATTTGTTTTCCAGCTTCAACTAGCGCTGCCTCCTCAATAGGAGTTCCGTTAATCGAAATCCGTTCTTCAAAACACTCAATGTACGGGGATGTAAACGTTCCTACTTTATAACCAGCTTGTTCGAGAACATGTCTCATAAAACTGACAGTCGAACCTTTGCCATTCGTTCCACCTATATGAACTGCTTTTATTTTTTGTTCAGGATGTTCAAGACGCTCAAGCATCCACTCCATTCGTTTTAATCCTGGCTTTATTCCAAATGGGAGCAACGAATGGATCCATTCTATCACTTCTGTTCCTGTTTTCACTGTAGACCCCAACCTTTTTTATTATGTATTCAAAAAGTCTATTCTTAATAGTACCGTAGAAGCCTGTCGAATGAAAGGCGGTCTTCTTTTAATAGAAAAATGATCGTAACTTCACCTTTTTTAAACTCAAAAGAAAGAAAGCCCCAAAAGGCTTTCTTTCCTTATTAATTATGCTTTTAACTCAGCTATTCTTGCTTGCACCGTTTCGCGTTTAGCCATATAGTCAGCTTGCTTTGCTTTTTCTTCTTCAATCACTTTTGCAGGTGCTTTTGCAATAAAGCCTTGGTTTCCTAATTTCTTTTCAACACGTTCTACTTCTTTGTTTAACTTATCCAGTTCTTTTTCTAATCGAGCAATCTCAGCATCTAAATCTAGCAAACCAGCAAGAGGCAAAAATAATTCTACTCCTGAGAGAACTTGTGACATTGACTTTTCAGGCGCCTTCACATCTGTTCCTATTTCAAGCTTACTCGAATTACAGAACTTCTCAATATAGCTTTGTCCCCGTGTTAATTTCCCTAACACCTGATCATCTTTTGCATGAACGAGTAACTCAATTTGCTTGCTCATTGGAACGTTTAGCTCCGCTCTCGTATTACGAACAGAACGAATCATTTCCTTAAGCAGTTCCATATCCTCTACGGCCTCTTCGAACATATATGCTTCCTGCTTCTCAGGCCATGCAGCAATGGTAATTGATTCGCCTTTATGCGGCAAATGCTGCCAAATTTCCTCGGTAATAAACGGCATCATTGGATGAAGAAGTCTCATCGTCTGATCTAATACATAGGCTAAAACAGAACGTGTCGTTTTCTTAGCTGCCTCGTCTTCTCCGTATAAAGGCAACTTCGCCATTTCAATATACCAATCACAGAAATCATCCCAAATGAAGTTATACAGAAGTCGTCCTACTTCACCGAATTCATACGCGTCGATTAAGCGTGTTACATCAGAAATCGTTTCTTGAAGACGGGTAAGGATCCACTTATCCGCAATTGTTTTATCACCACTTAAATCAATTTCGTCATACGTTAATCCTTCCATATTCATTAACGCAAAACGTGAAGCGTTCCAGATCTTATTTCCAAAATTCCACGTAGATTCGACCTTTTCCCAGTAAAAACGCAAGTCATTTCCCGGGGAACTACCGGTAGATAAGAAGAATCGCAATGAATCTGCGCCGTATTTGTCGATAACATCCATTGGGTCAACACCATTACCAAGTGATTTACTCATCTTGCGTCCTTCTGAGTCACGTACAAGCCCATGAATTAATACATCATCAAATGGGCGTTTCCCTGTAAACTCAAGACCTTGGAAAATCATTCTAGATACCCAGAAGAAAATGATATCATAACCTGTTACTAATACATTTGTAGAATAAAAACGGTCATAGTCGGAAGAAGACTCATCTGGCCAGCCCATAGTCGAGAACGGCCATAGTGCGGAGCTGAACCATGTATCTAATACATCTTCGTCTTGCTTCCAATTCTCTTCATCTTCTGGGGCTTCATGACCAACATACACCTCTCCTGTTTCTTTATGATACCAAGCTGGAATACGATGCCCCCACCAAAGCTGTCTTGAAATACACCAATCACGAATATTTTCCATCCAGCGTAAGTATGTTTTCTCAAAGCGTTCGGGAACAAAGTTTACTTTTTCTTCTGATTTTTGAAGGTCAATGGCTGCATCAGCTAATGGCTGCATTTTGACAAACCATTGTGTTGATAAATACGGTTCAACAACCGCGCCACTTCTCTCTGAGTGACCAACAGAATGCATATGTTCTTCTATTTTGAAAAGAATTCCTTCTTCTTGTAAATCCTTCACAAGCTGCTTACGGCACTCAAAACGGTCTAATCCTTTGTATTTTCCAGCTTTCGCATTCATAGTGCCATCTTCGTTCATGACAAGGATGCGTTCAAGATTATGCCTATTGCCAATTTCAAAATCATTTGGATCATGAGCTGGAGTGATTTTTACTGCTCCTGATCCAAATTCCATATCAACATAATCATCAGCAACAATCGGAATTTCACGATTCGTAATAGGAAGAGTTACCGTCTTACCTATAAGATGTTTATAACGCTCATCTTCCGGGTGAACGGCCACAGCTGTATCACCAAGCATTGTTTCCGGACGCGTTGTTGCAACTTCAATATGTCCGCTGCCATCTGTTAAAGGATAATTCATATGATAGAATGCGCCTTGAACATCTTGATAGATTACCTCAATGTCTGATAGAGCGGTTTTCGTTTGCGGATCCCAGTTAATAATGTATTCTCCACGATAAATTAAGCCTTTTTCATAAAGTTTAACAAATACTTCACGAACTGCTTTTGATAGCCCTTCATCAAGGGTAAAGCGCTCACGAGAATAATCCAATGAAAGCCCCATTTTTGACCACTGGTTGCGAATGAACGATGCATACTCCTCTTTCCACTCCCAAGACTTTTCTAGGAATTTTTCTCTTCCTAAGTCATAACGGCTGAGTCCCTCTTCTTTTAATTTCCCTTCAACCTTTGCTTGAGTTGCAATCCCCGCATGGTCCATACCTGGTAACCAAAGAGTATCATAGCCTTGCATTCGCTTTACACGCGCGAGAATATCTTGTAACGTTGTATCCCATGCATGACCTAAATGCAATTTCCCAGTTACGTTAGGCGGTGGGATTACAATTGAATACGGTTGTTTCGTTTCATCACCTGTCGCCTCAAAGAATTTTCCTTCCTTCCAAAAAGAATACCATTTCGATTCGGTTTCTTGTGGATTGTATTTTGTTGGCATCGTTAGCTTTTCATCACTCATCATTCTTCCTCCTTAAAATCAAACAAATAAAAAAAACCCCCTCCATCCAAAGGACGAAGAGAGTTCACTCGCGGTACCACCTTTGTTTGCAGCACAAAAAAACTTATGTACTACACACTCAATCTGATAACGGTCAGTTGCCGGCTAAACTTACGAATCAAGGATTTTTCAGGATAGCTGCTCCTAGGCGACATTCGAATCATACATCTTAAGAAATCTCTCAGCTATTGATTTCTCTCTCTGAAAGGTTCTGATTCTACTCTTCCTATTCAATGCATTCATTATTGTGGTTATATTTTAGCTCGAATCGAGCTCATTCGTCAATAAAAGCATCGCCTATTTTTTTCTTTTATATACGTTTTTTGTTGTAATTGAGTAGTAACCAAAGAGCTAGCACAACTATCCTCTAGCTGCATACCGTAATAGAAAGGAGTTCATGAAAGTGAGGTGTTACGATGCGTCGACGTAATTGGCGTTTCCATCATCATCATCACCACCACCATAAAAGCCCACGCTGGTGGTTAAAAGTAAAGGCCATTTTTGCTCAAATTCTTGTTCCTCTTATCTGCTTTCAGTTATTGCGTACTCTAATCTTACCAACTACCTTTGATTTGATTCTGTTAACCATTATGGTCGTGACATATTTTTCAATCACATTACGACTCATATGAAAAAGAGGTTGTCTCATATGGATCTGACCCCCATCGTGACGTACAGTATATATACTCTCACTTGTATAGAGCATATATAGTGTGTGCTTGGGGGTCTGAAACTTAGTTTTGAGACAACCTTATGTTTTATCTATCTGTTGTGCTTGCTGTTCTTGTATGATAATAAGCTTTTGCGTTAGTCGCTGCACTCTGCGCATTGAAGTAAGGCGCTTTTCTAATCTTTGGACATGCTCAAATTCTCGCATTGACCCTTTGCTTGCTACATAAGAATCGACTGCAAAAGCTATTGGCTCTGGAAAGTTTAAATAGGCACATATCAAATGCTTTTCTTCCTCTAACAATGGCAAATGTCGTTCATAATTCATGAACCATTGAAGGACTTCTTCTTCCACCCAATATGCATACTTGAAACTATACCTGCAAAAACTAGCCAAATCTCTTGATGGAGTATCAATGCCCGCTCGCTCAAAATTGAGTAACAACGGTTCATTTTCCGGAGAGAAAAAGGAGTGTGAGCGGTTAACTCTACCATGACATAAAACGGTTCGATATTTCTCTTTCTCTAAGCATTTATCATACCATTTCTTTAAATGGCCCTTCGCAGCTTCCGCCATTTGATCGAGCATAAAAGCATGTGTTATAAATGTTAATTCAAAAGGTGACATATACGTCTTTTGTTCAGCTTGATCAGCGAATCGTTTTAATTCAAGCTGCCGCATTTCCCAGCGATGAAGTAGCTGCTGGTAGGCTTCTTCTACATTCTCTTTTACAAAAGGCTGAGTCTTTACAGTTAAGCGATGTATAATACCAAGTTGAGACGCTAGCTTTTGCTCTTGTGACTCTTTAGCTGTATATTCATTGGTTTCCATCCATGGCATAAGGTAATACGTATGTGTTCCTGTTGAAATTGTGTACTCTCCATATTTCGTTGGAAGAATGGGGATTGCTTTCTTATAACCAAGCTTTGTTAATTTCCTAAGAGCATGAATGAATCCATCAGCTTGTTGTTTTCCCATCGTTGTCTCTTTTAAAGCATACACACCATGATTAGTTGTTACCTTTTTTATTTTCCCAAAATCTTCAACTGACTGAGGATAAAGATCATAGTAAAAGAGCACAGAATCATAAGGCGATTGTGCTTGAATCATTGGGTTAACACCTTCTTTTTCTTTTCTATGAGTGAGCTAATTACTTGAACAAGCTCTTTTGACCGCTCCCATTCACTCGTTACCTTTTGTAACTCTCCTTCGATTTCCTTATCGGTTACATTTCGTTTCACAACGGCCACAAGTCGGTCTAGTTCATACGCTTTTAAACACTCAATTAGTAACAACATTGCCTGATCTCTGGACACCTTTTCGTGCTCGACGATTGCTGATATTAACCGAGTAGCAGAATCCTTCCCATGTTGTTCTAACCAAGTTGCTAAAAATTCTCGTAATGAATAATAGCCTAGCTCAGGGTGCTGCTTTGTTCCATACCAAATGATAACGTCATACACTTTCTTTACCTGATCTATTGATGAGATCGGATCCATTAATGGCATTTTCTCTTCCTTAACTTGTTCCTGTAGAATCTTTACTTTCTTCATTCGATGATCGGATTCACGAAGCAGCGAACGGATAAATGTCCTTTGTTGCTCATTAAAGTAAGACAAATGAGAATACAGAGAACGAAACATGGGCTCCTTTACATTTTTCGGTTTCATTTCCGTTGTTGAATGAAGACCATAATGTATCATACAACCAATCATATTTCCGATCTTGTCTTCATTCGATACTACTTGCAATGGTTGATCAACTTCATCGTGAACCGTTACCCAACCATCTTTCCATTCAATTGCTGGCTCTTGCTCCTTATTCCTAATCATCCGGTCGGTTAGCATATATGGCGTGACACTACATTTGTCACGCCACGTTATATGCCAATCAAGGAGGGCTTTATCGGACCAATAGCGCAACCTTTTTCGACCATGGTCTGTCTCTATCAAAGCTTCATTTACAAATTTGACGTTTCGCCATTGATAATTCTCCTTAAGCCAATCCAACAATTCCATGTTGTAACTCCTTTTTTTAAGACTCTTTGCTAACCGGTATATAAAGGATTTGTCCTTCTTCTACTTGCTCCCCTTGCAAGCGATTCATTCTTACAATTTGACTTGTGCTAATTGCATACCGATCAGCAATCGTGTCTAATGATTCATTTTCTTGAATAATACACATTCTCCATTTTGAAAATCTCTCTTCTCCTTTGGAGAGCATTTTGGTTAAGTATAGAGCATTTTCTTCACGAGGAGTCGGTGCTTTGCTCTTTGATTCATCCGGTTCTTCTTCCTCAGGACGATCTTCTAAAGCCGGTTGCTCATCAATTTCTTTTAATGGGTTCAGATTGATTTTTGTTTCTGGTTGTGCTGGTTCCTCTCTAACTTCTTCAACTACCTCTTCTACTTCATCAACTGCTTCAAGCACTGGTTCAGTAGATTCAACCTGCTCTGTTTCTACTTCTTCTACTCTAGCTACTTCAGGTGTAGCATCTGTAGATAATTCTTTGTGTGAATCATTAGGTCTCAATGTAGGTTCCTCCTCTTTCGGTTGCTCATATCTTGATGTTGGAGACCCCGCCATTGCAGGTGGTTTTTCCTCAGGTTTGTAATATTGATTGTGTGAAGTTATTGCAGCTAGTTGTTCAGTTGACTCAGTTTGGGCTGGAACTTCAGGTTCTGGGCGTCTTTTTGCCTCGAACGAGAATGCAGTTGGAACATCCTCTTCTTCAGGTTCAGGTTGCTGTGCTACTGCTTTTTCAATTTCTTTTTCAACACGCTTTTCAACAGTCACTTGATGGTGTGTCATACCCGAAATGCTTATATCAGCCGTTAGCTGAATGCAGCTTCTTTCTGGTAGGTCATAATCAAACGAGTCTACTTCAACATAGACATCATCAAGATTTTGGATTCGACTTAACGGGATTGTCACATCAATTGGGAAAAAATGTTTAATTTGTCCTGAACCGTCTGAAGCAATTGTTACATCACCTGCTGAACGAAAGGACACTTGTTGTTCGAGCGATTGATTGTTATTACTAGATTCATCCGTGCCTGTAGGCCGATATTCCCCAATGAGACGTAACCCACCCCTAATATAGACATGGTGATCTTTTTCTTCGATTACAATTTCAGGCTCAAGAGACATACCTAAAATTTCTTCTACTTCTTGACCTTTATTTAACCAAACCGATTCCTCAATCGAAAATGATAACTTAGACGGGTGTTCTTGTGTCACGTTGCATTCCTCCTCATCGTATTTTCTACCTTCTGCTACGGTCATAGTCAGTACAATATCACTCTATGACAAGTTCTCTGGCATTATGCAAGTTAACGATAAAAAAAGCCTATTCATTACTACAAATCTTAATAATGAATAGGCTTGTCTCTTTATTTTAATTTTGAAAACGCTACTTCTGCAGCGGCAATCGTTTGATCGATATCCTCTTCTGTATGCTTTGTTGATAGGAACATTCCTTCAAACTGAGATGGAGGAAGAGAAATACCTTGGTTTAACATCTCTTGGAAATATTTCGTGAAATAATCTAAATTCGATGTTGCTGCCTTTTCAAAGTTAATTACTTTCTCATCCGTGAAAAAGAAACCAACCATTGAACCCGCACGGTTAATCGAATGCGGAATTTCATGTTTTTTTGCTGCAGCAGCTAAGCCATTTGCTAAACGATCAGCAAGCTGTTCAAAACGAACATAATCGGCTTCCGTTAATTGAGATAATGTTTCATAACCTGCCGTCATGGCGAGTGGATTTCCAGACAACGTTCCTGCTTGATAAATCGGACCACTTGGTGCAATTTGTTCCATAATTTCACGCTTTCCACCATAGGCTCCAACTGGCAAGCCACCACCAATAACTTTTCCAAGACAAGTAAGGTCAGGTGTTACGCCAAGCTTCCCTTGAGCACAATTGTAACCAACACGGAACCCTGTCATAACTTCATCAAAAATAAGAAGGGTACCATTTTCTTCTGTAATCTTACGAAGTTCTTCAAGGAATCCTGGCTCAGGAGGGACAACACCCATGTTACCAGCAACTGGTTCAACGATCACACCAGCAATATCATCACCGAATTCTTTAAACGCATAACGAACACTTTCTAAATCGTTGTAAGGAACTGTTAATGTGTTCTTAGCAACTGATTCAGGTACTCCTGGACTATCCGGTAATCCAAGTGTAGCTACACCAGAACCTGCTTTAATGAGTAATGAATCACCATGTCCATGATAACAGCCAACAAATTTTAAAATTTTATTACGACCTGTATAGCCTCTTGCTAAGCGAAGAGCACTCATCGTTGCTTCCGTCCCTGAGTTAACCATTCTCACAACTTCAATTGACGGTACTCTTTCGATTACTAATTCTGCTAGCTTTGTCTCAAGCTCACTTGGAGCACCAAAGCTTGTCCCCTTTTCTGCTACTTCTTTTAAGGAGGCAACGACTTTTTCATCGGCATGCCCTAAAATAAGAGGTCCCCATGATAATACATAGTCAATGTATTCATTACCATCAATATCATAAATTTTCGAACCAACTCCACGTTCCATATATACTGGATCCATCTTTACCGATTTAAAAGCACGAACAGGACTATTTACCCCACCTGGCATTACTGGTTTTGCTTTTGCAAATGCTTCTTTTGACTTTGTATATGTACGCATGACTTTTCTCCCTTCTTATTGATCTTCGCGTAACCAACGAACAGCATCTTTCGCATGGTACGTTAAAATTAAATCCGCCCCTGCGCGTTTCATGCTTGTGAGCTTCTCTAACACAATTTCTTTTTCATTGATCCAGCCATTTTGACTCGCTGCTTTAACCATTGAATACTCACCACTTACGTTATAAGCAACAAGCGGGTAACCAGAAATGTCTTTTACTTCTCGGATTACATCCAAATAAGAAAGCGCTGGTTTCACAATAAGGAAATCGGCTCCTTCTTCCATATCCGACTCAGCTTCACGAATGGCTTCTAGACGATTGGCTGGGTCCATTTGATACGTTTTGCGATCTCCAAACTTTGGAGAACTATGAGCGGCATCACGAAACGGACCATAAAACGCAGATGAGTACTTCACGGCATAAGACATAATTGGTATGTCAGTATATCCTGCAGAGTCTAATCCATGACGAATTGCAGCGACAAAGCCATCCATCATATTTGAAGGGGCAATAATATCGGCTCCTGCTTCAGCTTGAGATACAGCTGTTTTTGCAAGCAGGTCAAGCGTACGATCATTTAATACTTTGCCTTCTTCAATCACTCCACAATGACCATGATCCGTAAATTGACATAAACACGTATCAGCAATAACCGTTAAATCAGGGTGATTTTCTTTAATTTGACGTATTGCTTTTTGAACAATTCCTTGATCATGAAAAGCCGAGGAACCTACATCGTCTTTGGAATTTGGGACACCAAAGACGATAATCGCTGGAATTCCAAGTTCTACTACTTCGTTTACTTCAGCGTCTACTAAATCAAGCGACCATTGATATACTCCTGGCATAGACGGTACTTCATTTTTTTCATTTGCCCCTTCTGTCACAAAGATTGGATAAATAAAATCTTCACTATGTAAATGAGTTTCTCTTACCATGCTTCGGACACTTGCCGATTGACGAAGTCTGCGGTGGCGGCGAAATGATAGATCTTTCATGATAACTTTCCTCCTCTTGAATGAATAACAATTTGTTCTACTAAATGTTCAATCGTATATGTATGTGGAACAATCGTTACGTTTAATCCGTTGTTGACTGCAGTACGTGCTGCGATTGGTCCAATGCATGCAATTGTTGGTTGAAAATCCTTCTGTTCATGTTTAAGGAGATTGAATAGTTTTATGTAATGACGAACAGTTGAAGAACTAGTGAAGGTGATATAGTCTAGCTGCTTATGTACTTGTAATACTCTGTGTAACTGCTCTTTTGCTTGTATCGGACAAACTGTTTCATAAACAAACAAATCCGTAACCATTGCCCCCATTTGAGATAATTGATGAATTAGATCAACTCTCCCTAGGTTACCTCGAGCTACAATTACCCGCTCCCCTTTTTTAACCTTTCCCATTAGAGCTTCTACTAGCCCTTCTGCAACATATTCCTTTGGGATGACCGTTGCTTTTAAACCAAAGCTTGCAAGCATCTCTTCCGTTTTCTCTCCTACGACAGCTATTTTCAATGCTGTAAAATCGAGCTCTGGCTCCAAGCTTTTAACGTGTTCCATAAAGAAGCGCACTCCATTTGTACTCGTAAAAATAAGCCATTGGTAATCCTGTAATTCGTTTAAAACTTTTTGAACTTGATGGTTATTGGTTGATTGAAATTCAATCAGAGGAACTTCAATTGCTTCTCCTCCCTGCCCTTCAATCAACCTTGATAAATCATGTGCTTGTTCCTTTGCTCGTGTAACGAGAACCGTTTTACCAGCTAAAGGTCCACTTTTCATCCTTCATCTAGCTCTTTCTTCACTTGATCAAGTATTTCTTTCGCTCCTTGATCTAGTAGCAACTGAGATGCTAGTTCTCCTACAGTAACTGGATCTGTTCCGCTTACGGTTTCCTTTAACAATACCTTTCCATCAGGTGAACCAACCAAAGCAGTAAGCTGCACTTCATTGCTGTCAGTTATCGTAGCATACCCTGCAATAGGCACTTGGCACCCACCTTCCATTCGGTTTAAAAAGGTACGCTCAGCTGTTACCGTACGATTTGTATGGTTATTATTAATATGTTGTAACAGTTCCATTAAATCTTCATCATCTGAACGACATTCTAGTCCTAGAGCCCCTTGTCCAACAGCCGGAACACACATGGTTTCATCCAGACATTCAGTGATTAAGTCTTCTGGAAATCCTAGACGTTTAATACCAGCTACCGCCAAGATGATTGCATCAAAGTCTTCTTCTTTTAGCTTTCGTAATCTTGTTTCCACATTACCACGAATCCATTTCACTTCTAGATCAGGCCTAGCAGCTAAAATTTGAGCTGAGCGTCTTAAACTACTCGTACCGATAATTGAACCAGCTGGCAAATCAGCTAATTTAACATGATTATTGGAAATGAGTGCATCACGCGGATCTTCACGCTTTGTAATGGCGGCAAGCGCAAAACCTTCTTGCAACACAGAAGGGACATCTTTCATACTATGAACAGCCAAATCGATTTCCCCATCTGCTAATGCTTGTTCAATTTCTTTAACAAATAATCCTTTTCCGCCTACTTTAGAAAGGGTCACATCAAGGATTTTATCCCCTTTTGTGACAATTTTCTTCACTTCAAACTCATAGGGTAACCCTGTCTTCTTCAGTTGTTCAATTACCCAATCCGTTTGTACTAGAGCAAGATTGCTCTTTCTTGATCCAATTACAATTTTACGCATAAGATCCTCCTGTTTTTTACTTTCATTTTGGCCCTTTTATTCTTAACTTAAAAGGTTATCAGATAGACTGAAATAGAAAAAGGGTAGTTCGTTCTTTTTCCTGAGTTTGCTAGTGCCTTGATTGCAGTGGCTCCTCTCGCCGTGCGCCTTTTGAGAAGCCCGCTCAAAGGCTTAAAACATGACGGCGGCTCCGCTCACTGCTTAGTCGCAAGAGAAAAAGGGTAGTTCGTCCTTTTTCCTGAGTTTGCTAGTGCCTTGATTGCAGTGGCTCCTCTCGCCGTGCGCCTTTTGAGAAATCCACTCAAAAGGCTTAAAACATGACGGCGGCTCCGCTCACTGCTTAGTCGCAAGAGAAAAAGAGTGGTTCGTTGTTTTTCTTTGTTTGCTGGTGCCTCAGTTGCAGTAACATAAAAAGGGTAGTTCGTCCTTTTTCCTTAGTTTGCTAGTACCTCGTTGGCAGTGGCTCCTCTCGCCGTGCGCCTTTTGAGAAATCCACTCAAAAGGCTTAAAACATGACGGCGGCTTCGCTCACTGCTTAGTCGCAAGAGAAAAAGGGTAGTTCGTCCTTTTTCTCTTGCGACTAATACCATATATGGAATGAGGAGTATTGGCCGGATAGGAAATAGTTTATGAGAAGGACTAAAAATCCGGCGATTCCAAGTAGGGCCATGTTGTAGCCTCTTACTAGTTTAACGACTCTCTGGTAGATAAAAACAGCATAAATACCTAATACAATTAAAGAGCTTACTACTTTCGAATCGAAAAATGGAACGTATGTAAGCTGGCTATGGGCCCAAATAAATCCTAATATGAGTCCGATTAACAAAAATGGCCAAGCGATCATAACTGCTATAAAAGAAAATGAATCTAATTTTGACAGTGCTCCAAATCGAAGCAATCGCTTACCCCAAACTTTACGCTTTAACATTTGATGCTGAATGGCGTACATGATTTGACATGCAAATGAGAAGGTAAAGGCTGCATAGGAGAGCAGGATGAACGAAATGTGGATGATGAGGAGCTCTGATGCTAAGAGAGCGGAAAGTGATTCAGGAACATCTCCATCAGGTGTAAACAAACTAAAGGCCATCATACTAAACCCTATGACATTTGTGAATAAAACAAGAAAGTCTACGCGAAAAAACCAGTTGATAGCCAGCGAAAGTGTAACGACTAACCATGCATAGAAAAACAGCCCTTCAAAAGGTGTTAACAATGGAACACGGTCTAGTTCTATAGCTCTTATAACAAAAAAAACCGTTTGAAGTACCCAAACAATAGAAAGCAACCAGAAGGCCATTATATTGACCTTCCGGTTGTGCTGTAAGAAATCAACGAAATAACCAATTAAGCTAATACTGTATAAAACAATCGTAATAGGATAAATCCAATTCATACGTTTGTCCCTTCTTCCCTATGAACGGACAACAGCTGTACGTTGTCTTGATACGTTTACGTATTCTTGTTTTTGATTCTCCCATTGTTTCTCGGCTTTTTCAATTCGAAGCTCTTCTTCTTGTGAAGCTAATTCATCTTCTAGTGCAAAGATCTTCGTAAATAGTTCCAATGCTGCATCGGCATCAGGCTCAGCAGCTAGCTCTTTCACTCTTGTTACTGGATCACGTAAAAGTTGATTTACGATGCTTTTCGTATGCTTACGTAACACTTTTATTTCGCGCTCTGATAAGTTTGGTAGCTTTCTTTCTATACTTTCCATCGTTTCAGCTTGTACAGCAAGTGCTTTTGTTCGAAGTGCTGAAATGATCGGTACGACACCAAGCGTATTCAACCATTGCTTAAACTCATCGATCTCTGCCTCTACCATAATCTCTATTTTCTCTGCTTCACGCTTACGTTCAGCCAAATTAGCTTCCACAATATTTTGTAAGTCATCAATATCATATAGATATACGTCATCAAAATCAGCTATCGCTGGATCTAGATCACGCGGCACAGCAATATCCACCATAAAAAGCGGGCGCCCCTTACGTTTTTTCATAGAGCCTTGCATCATTTCTTTCGTCACAACAAAGTCTCGAGCACCCGTTGAACTAATCAACACATCTGCTTCTGCTAATGTTTGCTGAAGCTCTTCAAAAGGACGCGCTTGTCCGAGAAAACGAGCTGCTAGTTCAACCGCTTTTGCTTCTGTACGATTAATGACTGTAATTTTCTTTGCTCCGTTTGCATGCAGGTGCTTCGCTGTAAGTTCACTCATTTTCCCAGCACCTAAAATCACCACATGCTTTCCTGAAAAATCCCCGAAAATATTCTTTCCAAGCTCTACAGCTGCATAGCTGACAGACACAGCAT
This sequence comes from Halalkalibacter flavus, assembly GCF_036663575.1. Taxonomy (NCBI): domain Bacteria; kingdom Bacillati; phylum Bacillota; class Bacilli; order Caryophanales; family Bacillaceae; genus Halalkalibacter; species Halalkalibacter flavus. Next base: position 136,008 of record NZ_JAWRVK010000003.1, on the reverse strand, counting down.
GTGCTCCAATTTCAGTACCTGTATGAGCTTTTTTTGCAAGTGTTACAGCTTGTTTGAACAGTTGATTAAAGATCGTTCCTGTTGCTTGGTGTTCTTGCGCTAATAAGAAACTATCTCTCACTTGTCCTAAAATTTGAGTTTCTCCAAGGATCATCGAATCTAACCCACAGGAAACACGGAACAAGTGCTCAATTGCATGATGATCTTCCCGAATATCTAAATAAGGGATGAACTCGTCTTTAGGTAAGTCAAACCACTCTGCTAGAAACGCTTTCGTGAAGTGACGGCCTGTATGCAATTGATCAGCCACAACATATACTTCTGTCCGGTTACAGGTAGAGATAATCGTACATTCAAGAATGCTTTTCATATTTCGTAACTGTGCTAATGCATTCGGTAGCTCTCCTTCTTGGAACGAGAACTTTTCTCGTAATTCGACAGGAGCTGTTTTGTAATTAAATCCGACAACAAGAATATGCATCCTGACGTTCACCCCCATTTTTAATATCCGTTCATATCTCTTTATATCTATTATAAAAGTTATTTTATTCGTAAACAACATACTGGATTAACCCTACCAGTATAACTCAGTACATTATAACATGTCTAATGTAGGAGTCCAAAAAAAATTGTGAACAGATCATGAAGCATATGCTATCATGATGGTATTGTTACAACGTATTGGCTTCTAAGCCAAACTCTACCTTTATCGATTATTGTATCCAATTTATTTAATATGTATAAATAATTGTCTAAAATTGCGAAATATAGACCAGTACTGATTAACTTTAAAGAAAAGACAATTTATGCTTACGAAATACCCGTCTTAAAGAGTGCATTAAAAAAGGCACTTATGAAAGGAGAATACTAATGAAGACACAGCGTATCTTCCCTGGTGTCCTACTTATAGGTGTCGGTTGCTATTATTTGCTTCAGCAATTCTCTATACCTTTTGACCAACAGCTTTTAAGTTGGCCCTCTATCTTACTTGTTTTAGGCCTTGCTCTATTATTACAAGCTTACATAGGCCGTGAATATTCGATGACTTTCCCAGGAGTTATTCTATTTGGGTTGGCTATTCACTTTCACTTTCAATCATTGGCAAACTGGTGGCCGAACCATGGGGGGGTCTATACGAGTATTGTCGGTCTAGCTTTCATTCTTTCTGCTAGAAAGCAGAAAAAAGAAGGGATGCTTATAGGCATGCTACTAATTATCTTTTCCCTCCTTAGCTTCGCCTCTATCAATCCATTTAGTTGGTTATACGAGGCCTATTCCTTCCTAAGTTCGTTGTGGCCAATTTTCCTTATTGCCGTAGGATTGTTTTTACTTTTAAAAAGAAAATAAATCTTATTAAATAACAAATAAGAGGTTTCTAAAAGGTGCATTCACCTCTTTAGAAACCTCTTTAGCTATCCCCATTACTGAGATATATAGTGCTGAATCGTTTTCCACACCTGTTCTTTTCCTTGTGCCGTTTCAGAAGAAAAAAGAAGTAATGGATCTGACTCGACTTTTTCTAAATCATTTCTTATCACTTTCAAGTGCTTCTCCCATTTTCCTTTAGGAATTTTATCGCTTTTTGTTGCAACGACAATGACGGGAATATCAAAGTGTTTAAGCCAGTTATACATCATTTTATCATCTGCAGATGGCGGATGACGCAGGTCCACTATAAGCACAACCGCTTTTAATTGTTCACGATCTTGTAAGTACGTTTCAATCATTCGACCCCATGCTTCTCGCTCAGGCTTTGGGACTTTCGCAAAGCCATAGCCGGGTACATCAACAAAATAAAGCATTTCATTGATCTCATAAAAGTTTAACGTTTGCGTCTTACCTGGTCGTTGCGACGTGCGCGCCAACCCTTTTCGGTTAATCATTTTATTTATAAATGATGATTTACCAACATTTGATCTCCCGGACAAAGCGATCTCAGGTAAGCGAGATGTTGGATATTGCTCTGGTTTCACTGCCACATGGGCTAATTCTGATTTTGTTACTTTCATTCTACTCTCCTAACGCGTGCTTTAAGACTTCATCTAGGTGAGATACAAGAATGAACTGTAAGTCTTTTCGCACGCTCTCTGGTACATCTTCTAAATCTTTTTCGTTATCTTTAGGGATTAAGATTGTTTTTAACCCTGCACGGTGAGCACTCATCGATTTTTCTTTTAAGCCACCGATTGGAAGGACACGCCCTCGGAGTGTAATTTCTCCTGTCATTCCAACTTCTTTCTTTACTTTTCGTTCTGTTAGTGCTGATACAAGTGCCGTAGCCATTGTGATCCCTGCAGAAGGACCATCTTTTGGTGTTGCCCCTTCAGGAACATGAATGTGAATATCATTTTTTTCGTTGAACTCAGGGTCAATATTCAACTCAGCTGAACGTGAGCGAATATAACTAAATGCGGCTTGAGCCGACTCTTTCATTACATCACCAAGCTTACCAGTTAAGGTTAGTTTCCCTTTTCCAGGTGCTACTGACACTTCAATAGATAACGTATCGCCACCCACTGTCGTATAAGCGAGCCCAGTTGCTGCTCCAACTTGATCTTCCTCTTCTGCTATTCCGTAGCGGAATCTTGGTTTTCCAAGCATTTCTTCTACTGTATTTGCAGTAAGAATGACTTTTTTCTTTTCAGCGGTTACTATCTTCTTTGCAGTTTTTCGGCAAAGTGTTGCGAGTTGGCGTTCAAGATTACGGACCCCCGCTTCACGGGTATAGTAACGAACCACCTTTTGAATCGCTTCATCCTTCATCTGTAGCATTCCTTTGCTAAGTCCGTGATCCTTCATTTGCTTAGGTAGTAAGTAATCCTTCGCAATATGAATTTTCTCAAGCTCTGTATAACCAGCTAGGGAGATAATTTCCATTCGGTCTAAAAGTGGCCCCGGAATCGTACCGATATTATTTGCTGTAGTGATGAACATAACTTTAGAAAGATTATAAGGCTCTTCAATATAATGATCACTAAACGTATTATTTTGTTCCGGATCAAGCACTTCAAGAAGAGCAGAGGACGGATCCCCTCTAAAATCATTGGCCATTTTATCAATTTCATCTAAAAGGAACACTGGATTTATTGAACCCGCTTTTTTCATCCCTTGAATCAAACGTCCAGGCATTGCCCCGACATATGTTCTGCGATGACCACGAATTTCCGCTTCATCACGAACCCCACCAAGGGAGATACGGACAAACTTTCGATTTAATGAACGCGCAATTGAACGCGCTAAGGATGTTTTTCCAACCCCTGGAGGACCAGCTAAACAAAGGATTGGCCCTTTTAACTCACGAGTCAGTTGTTGAACGGCTAGGTATTCCAGAACACGTTCTTTCACTTTTTCAAGCCCATAATGATCTTCATCTAAGATCTCTTCTGCTCGGACCACATCTAATTGATCTTCGGTTTCATATGTCCAAGGGAGTTGAATAAGCCAATCTAAATAATTACGTAGTACAGAACTCTCTGCTGAATTTGCCGGCATTTTCTCATAACGATCAAGCTCTTTTAAAAATTTCTCCTTCACGGAATCAGGCATTTCTACTTCTTTAGCCTTTTCTCGTAATGTTGAAACTTCTCCTGTACGCCCTTCTTTATCGCCCAGTTCTTTCTGGATTGCCTTCATCTGTTCACGTAAATAATATTCTTTTTGTGTCTTTTCCATTGACTTTTTGACACGTTGGCTAATCTTTTTTTCTAAACCGAGTACTTCTTGTTCATTGTTAAGGATTTCAATTAGTTTAAGTAAGCGAGCCTTAATTGAATGCATTTCGAGCAGCTCTTGCTTTTGATTTAATTTTAACGGTAAATTAGCAGCAATGACGTCAGCAAATGGGCCTGCTTCATGAATATCTTTCACGGAAGCTAACGTTTCAGCTGAAACTTTTTTTGAAACCTTTGTGTACTGTTCAAACATTGATAATAGGTTTCTCATTAATGCTTGTATTTCTGGTGTGAGAAAAGAATCTTCCTCAACAATAAGTTCAGCCTCTACTTGTAAGAATTCATCCTTTTGAATAAACTGGTCAATTTTTGCACGTTGCAAACCTTCAACGTGAATTCGAACTGTTCCATTCGGAAGTTTAAGAAGGCTCTTCACCTTAGCCAATGTACCAATATGATAAATTTCATCTTCTGTTGGGTCATCTATTGATATTTCTTTCTGAGTTGCGAGTAAAATTTGATGGTCTTTCTCCATCACTTGTTCTAACGCCTGAACGGATTTCGGTCTTCCAACATCTAGGTGAAGAACCATAGCTGGAAAAACTAGCAATCCGCGTAACGGTAGAAGCGGAATTTGTCGTCTGTCATTTGATTCGACCATCCGCATACACCTCCATCTCCAATACATCCTATTTCCTATACCAAACCTATTCCAAATTTTACCTTGGTATGATTTGGTGTTTTTACTAAAAGGTTTGAATGATTCAATTTTATCTTATCGCTATATGTTTGTCTAATATTAGACAGGAGCGATGGAAGTGGTTAGATCTGTACTTGCTGGTACAACTTCTTCTTCTTCTTGCTCAATGGCAAGATCAAGCACTTCGTCTAAGTGCTCCACAGCGACTATTTCAACTCCCGTAATCTCCTGCAAAATGGCTTGTTTATTTTCTTTTGGAATGATCACCATTTCTGCACCTGCTAATTTCGCTGCTTCCACCTTTGCAACAACCCCTCCAATTGGCTTCACTTTTCCATGAATTCCAAGCTCGCCAGTCATAGCAATTGTGTTCTTTACTTTCTCTCCCCGAATTGCAGAATAGATTCCTGTTGCAATCGCTGTGCCTGCAGATGGTCCATCTACTGGACCGCCGCCAGGGAAATTTACATGGATATCATAATCCTGTGTTGGAATTCCCATACGTCTTAAAACCGTTACGACATTTTCAACCGATCCTTTTGCCATACTCTTCCTTCTAATTGAACGCATTTGGTTACCAGTACTTTCTTCTTCTGCAATTCCTGTTATATTTACAGTGCCTTTACCCGGATTTTCTAGGACATTCACTTCTATTTCTAATAATGCCCCTAAATTGGGTCCATAGACGGCAAGCCCATTAACAAGTCCAATAGCTGGGTTACTATGGATCTTCCTTTCCGGTCTGGGAGCAATTTGACTCGCATGAAGTACCCACTCCACATCTGCGACAGTCAGTGCGTTTCGATTTTCAGATGTTGCAATCCCTGCTGCAATTTGAACAATGTTTACTGCCTCTCGTCCATTTGTTGCATATTTCGCAATTCGTTCGATGGCTCCATCTTCCGCATCAAAATTAATCTTTTTCGCTGCTTTTTCAGCAATCTGAATAATTTCTTTTGGTTTTAATGCACGGAAATACACTTCTAAACAACGAGAGCGAATTGCAGGCGGCAATTCGTCTGGAGTTCTTGTTGTCGCCCCTACTAGCCTAAAATCTGCAGGTAACCCCTTTTGAAAAATTTCATGAATATGTCGTGGGATTTGCTGATTTTCTTCACTATAGTATGCACTTTCAAGAAACACCTTGCGATCTTCTAACACTTTTAATAACTTATTCAATTGAATCGAATGAAGTTCACCAATTTCATCAATAAAAAGCATACCACCATGCGCTTTAGTAACCGCCCCATGCTTCGGTTGCGGAATTCCAGCTTGTCCCATTGCGCCTGCCCCCTGATAAATTGGATCATGGACAGACCCGATAAGTGGATCTGCAATCCCTCTTTCATCAAAGCGAGCAGTCGTCCCATCAATCTCAACAAACACAGCATCCTGTTTAAATGGAGACCCGGCATTTTTTTTGGCTTCTTCTAATACAAGTCTAGCTGCTGCAGTCTTTCCGACACCTGGTGGTCCGTAAATAATGACATGTTGAGGATTCGGTCCACACAGTGCGGCACGCAATGAACGAATGCCTTCTTCTTGCCCAACTATATCTTCAAACGAAATCGGGCGAACTTTCTCAGATAAAGGCTCACTAAGTGAGATAGAACGCATTTTTCGTAGCTCTTCCATCTCCTTGCGTGATTCACGGTCTATAGAGACCTTTTGATTACGTTGACTTTTTAATAAATTCCAAAAGTAGACACCTATGATGACCCCGAAAAATAATTGGATCACCAAAGCAATTCCTGTCCAGTTCATGATGAAACCTCCCAGAAGTAGTCGTTTTGTTTCCCTTAGTATGACCGGGAAAAACAACACTAATCAAAGAAAGTTTTGAGAATGATTGGAGAAATTCAACATGCCCAATTCAAAATGAGCTACTTAAAATGTGAAAATCACCTGTTCCCTCCTTAAAAAGCGGTTATTTTTTAAATGCAACCGTAAATTTTAAGTGTTAATTACTGTTGGTTTTTTATGTACTTTTTGAAAACAAGCTATCATTGCGTGTAAAAAGCGGATCCGCAAATGCGGATCCGCTAAAAATTTAAGCACTCTCTTTTGGTTCTGTTTTTGGCAACGTGATTTCTTCACCATCTGCAGTGAGCAACGTTGGTAAGTCGTTTTCTGTAACACATTTTTCATGAATGATACATTTTACGATATCTTCACGTGACGGAAGATCAAACATAACATCAAGCATAAGTGTTTCAATAATTGAGCGTAATCCACGAGCACCCGTTTTACGCTCAATAGCTTTATTGGCAATTTCACGTAAGGCTTGTTCTGTAAACTCAAGCTCCACATCGTCTAACTCCAATAGCTTTTTGTATTGTTTAACTAATGCATTCTTCGGTTGTGTTAAAATCTCTACTAATGCATCTACATCCAGTGGCTCTAGGCTTGAGATTACCGGTAGACGCCCGATGAATTCCGGTATTAAACCGAAACGCAGCAAATCTTCAGGCAGCACTTTTCCTAAGTATTCTCCAGGCTTAAGATCTTCTTGTTTCACATCGGAACCAAAACCAATTACTTTTTTACCAAGACGACGCTTAATAATTTGCTCAATTCCATCAAACGCGCCACCACAAATAAATAGAACATTTGTCGTATCAATTTGAATAAATTCTTGGTGCGGATGCTTACGTCCACCTTGTGGAGGAACACTTGCACTTGTTCCCTCAAGAATTTTCAGAAGCGCTTGTTGAACCCCTTCACCAGAAACATCGCGTGTAATCGATGGATTTTCGGATTTACGTGCAACTTTATCAATCTCATCAATATAGATGATTCCTTTTTCAGCTTTTTCTACATCATAATCAGCAGCTTGAATTAATTTAAGAAGAATGTTCTCAACGTCTTCCCCTACATAACCAGCTTCTGTTAATGATGTTGCATCTGCAATTGCAAATGGAACATTTAAAATTCGAGCCAATGTTTGTGCGAGTAACGTTTTCCCGCTGCCTGTTGGCCCAATCATACAAATATTACTCTTTGATAATTCAACATCATCAGAACGTGAAAGTGAGTTAACACGCTTATAGTGGTTATATACTGCAACCGATAGTGATTTCTTAGCACGATCCTGTCCAATGACGTAATCATTTAAAATTTGCCTAATTTCATTTGGTTTCGGGATCTCTTGAAATTCAACTTCTTCTTCTGTTCCTAGTTCTTCTTCAACGATTTCCGTACAAAGTTCAATACATTCATCACATATATACACGCCTGGTCCGGCAACTAACTTTCGAACTTGGTCTTGTGTTTTTCCACAAAAAGAACACTTAAGTTGTCCTTTTTCTTCATTAAACTTAAACATTCAATCATCACCCCTTAGAAAATATTGTACCATCCTCAAGTAACTCTGCCTTAATACCGGCTTTTTTATGAATGGACACGACAATACAATAACTACAAACAGATAGTAACTAAGACTATTTAATCGTATGTGTCGTCATTGTATCACATAAACGATAAGAACCACTAAAGATAACCCTTATGGCCTGTAGAATGCACCAACATCGACTCGTAATGAATTTGACCAATAGGTTCTCGCTTCACACCTCCATGTCCCTTTGAATTAACGGAATTTCTATGTACTTGTGACTAGACATAGAAGAAGAGCAATCAAGTATGATTACTTCATTTTATGTATGGATTGATTATACATTCAAGATTAAGTAAGAAAAATCCTTTTTCTTGTACAAATTTCATTACAGTACAATTTTTGTGCGTGCCCATCCTTATACTAAGCTTGTTCAATTCCTGCAAACTCCATACATACAGCCAAAGCAACCTGGAAAGCAAGGAAAAAACAAGGTACGAAAAATCGCACCTTGTTTTTTTAATTAATCTACATTAATAATCAAATTCTTACGCTTTTTTGCTGTTTTCAACAAGAAATTCAACAGCTTTTTGGATTTTTAGATCGCCTTTGATTCCTTCAAGACCACCTTGTGCTGCTAAAATATTTTTAATTTCTTCAGCAGAACGTTGGTACATTTCTGCCATTTTTTCAATTTCTTTATCTACATCTTCATCAGTAGCTTCAAGATTTTCTACAGAAGCAATTGCTTCAAGTGTAAGATTTACACGAACACGCTTCTGGGCATCTGTTTTGAATTGCTCACGCATTGCATTCTCATTTTGTCCAGAGAATTGGAAATACATTTCAAGATTCATACCTTGAGCTTGAAGACGTTGCTCAAACTCTTGAAGCATACGATCTACTTCAGTAGTAACCATTGCTTCTGGAATATCAATTGTTGCATTATCAGCAGCTTTTTGTACTAATGTATCGCGAACTGCATGTTCTGCTTGATGATCTTTATCCTTTTGTAGCTTGTCTTTTAGTTGAGTCTTAAGCTCTTCTAACGTTTCTACTTCTTCGTTTGCATCTTTTGCAAACTCATCATCAAGTGCTGGTAATTCCTTGCGCTTGATGTCATGGATTTTCACTTTGAATGTTGCTGGTTTACCAGCTAGGTTTTCTGCATGGTACTCTTCAGGGAATGTTACTTCTACGTCTTTTTCTTCTCCAGCTTTTAAACCAACTAGTTGTTCTTCAAAACCTGGGATAAATTGACCAGAACCTACTTCTAAAGAGTAGTTTTCAGCTTGTCCACCTTCAAATGCCTCACCATCAACGAAACCTTCGAAATCAAATACAGCTGTATCACCATTTTCAATTGCTCCATCTTCAACGACAACAAGCTCAGCTTGACGCTCTTGAAGCTGCTTAAGTTCAGCATCTATATCTTCGTCTGTTACAGTTGTGTCTTGCTCTTCTACTTCAAGACCTTTGTATTCACCAAGCTCAACCTCTGGTTTCACAGTTACTTTAGCTGTAAACACAAGAGTAGCTCCTTTTTCCATCGTTTCAATGTCAATTTCAGGACGGTCAACCGGCTCGATTCCAGCTTCTGCAACTGCACCAGCATATGCTTCTGGAAGTAAAATATCAAGAGCATCTTGGTAAAGTGATTCTACACCAAATTGCTTTTCAAATAATGAACGAGGTACCTTACCTTTACGGAATCCTGGTACATTAACCTTTTTTACAACCTTTTTAAATGCTTGATCAAGTGCTGCATCCACTTTTTCAGCTGCTACATCAACTGTAAGGACGCCTTCATTTCCTTCTAACTTTTCCCATTTTGTAGTCATTTACTTTCCCTCCAACTTATACACATCTCGTTTTTTTCAAACGATAGATTTCTTCTATTATCTTTGACAACCACTCTAGTATAACATATCGTCAGTTCATTTCAAATAGTTGATCCAAGCCCAGTCTACGTTTCGTCGTTCTTATTAATAAGATAACTTGTATCAATTTGATAGACAGACGATTCTAGTTCTTTTACTTCTTTTACTTTCTCCATAAATAACTTATTTTTAAATTGATAGCGCTCTATTAAATCTTCGAGATTTTCTTCTAAACCGATTCGTTCACAAGCGCAATAATGGAAGACATCACCCCAGAACTCAACATCTTCTGGTTCTGGTAAGAAAGGATAGATTGACCAAAGGTGGGTCCAGCTAAGTTGCTTTGTAATCTCATATAAAAGTGGGTCGTTATGTTCGAGCTCATTACTAAGATAACTTAGTATTTTTTCGTAAAAAGCCTGTTGAACGTCATTGTTCATATCTCTTGGAACAATATGTTTTTCTCTACCTTGTTTCTTTATATGTATGATTTCATCACATTCTTTTTCCTCTAATGTCTTCAGTGCAATGCTTTGCAAGACATAATCACGATCTTCGTCTTTTAAAAATTCAACAATTGCTCTTGTTGCACCTTTATTATCAATCTCTCTTAAATATTGAAGCGCTTTAGACTGAAGTTCCAAAGAATCAGAATGAAGCATTCCTACTAACTCTGGCGAAAGAGGTTCATCCTTTATTTCTAATTGATTCAACCATACTTGGTCTCCTACCATCTGTCTACTGAAATGGAGCAATTGATAAAATGACTCGGCAAATTGAGGCGGAAATTGATTTTCAGATAGAACGGCATCTAATATGTCGACTACTTCTTGATATTTTCCTAACTGAACAAGCAAAGAAATATGTACTTGTAAATTTTCGTAATAATCTCCGATGCCTTCTTTAAGTAGACTATTTGTATGCTCTACAGCCTCTTCTAGCCGACCTAGCTCAACTAAACTTAACATTTTACCAAATAGTACTTGTGGATTTTCGGGCTCATGCTCCTCTGCTGATAAAAAAAAGTCATATGCAGCTTGCCCATCTTTATCCTTTAAAGCGTCCATTCCTTTTTCTATTAAGCGCTTAACGAGGCCGGGGTATAATATTACTTTCTTATCTTTTTTATGTATTCGTTTATCCACTAGAGAACCGCCTCACTCTATATCATGAGTTTACGTGAGTTTAAAAATGATTCATTGTAATTGTTGAATTGTCGTTCACGCTATTACCTAAGTTTATCAGTTCCCCCCCTCCATTACAATGAATCGCATTAAGAAAAGCCGCACACTCTCTTTTCTTAAATGCAATGCGCGAAGTTGTCTCTTTCTTTTTCGCCTATTAAGAGTGAGTTTCTATGCAGGCGTACAATTTAAAGGCTGTTTTCGCATACTTTGTTGTTTTTATGGGGGACGCGTCTCCACATGTTCGTTCCATTGCGCTCGAGCCACTCGCTTTCCGCGGGGAGGTGTCAAGCCTCCTCGGCTACGCCTGTGGGGTCTCGACCCTACCTCTTCATGAGGCCACTGAAAAAGGTACGGTTTATACCTTTTTTCAGTGGCCTCTAAGCAATGAGCGGAACCGTTGCTTTGTCTTAAGCCTGTTATGAGTGGGTTTCTCATAGCAGGCGCGCAACGCGTGGAGCCATTGCTGCTTCCTCGAACCTGCTAAAAAGAACTTTTTCAGTACCCTACCTCTTCATCCCGCAGGAGTCGAGTGACTTCCGCTCCATTTCACTACGAGAAAACACTTTTCTTCACAGCAATAATCTTTACGAAAACAACCTATTTAAAAAAGGGCAATTCTATCTCGCCAATGGCGTTAGAATCACCCTTTTACTTACGCTTTTTGTTCAAATGCTTCTATTTGCTTCTCATACTTAAGAGTTAATCCGATCTCATCCCAACCATTCAGGAGCATTTCTTTCCAATAAGGATCAATTTCAAAAGAAGCTTCAAATCCTTCTCCACTAATCGTTTGCTCTTCTAAACTAATGCTTAGCTCAAAAGATTCATTTGCGCCTTTTTGTAAAAGCTGCTGAACCTTTTTCTCGTCTAGTCTAATTGGTAACATGCCGTTCTTTACACAGTTATTATAGAAGATATCAGCAAAGCTAGGGGCAATGATTACCTTAAATCCATAATCATGAAGAGCCCACGGTGCATGCTCACGTGAGGAGCCACATCCGAAATTATGTGCGGCAACTAAAATGGTTGCACCTTGGTTGTGCTCTTGGTTTAATTCAAATTTAGGATCTGGGCTGCCATCAGCTAAAAAGCGCCAATCATAAAATAAAAATTGACCAAAACCTGTTCTCTCTACACGCTTTAGAAATTGCTTTGGTATGATTTGGTCTGTATCTACGTTTACTCTGTCCATTGTTGCAACGATGCCTTTATGATTTACAATCGGTTCCATTGTTGTCCCTCCCTTACTGCGCTATTTGTTGTTTTTTCCACTCACGAACATCAACGAAATGTCCGGCTATTGCTGCTGCTGCTGCCATTTCAGGACTAACTAAATGCGTACGTGCCCCTTTTCCTTGACGTCCTTCAAAGTTCCGGTTAGATGTTGACGCACAACGCTCTCCTTCTGGAACAACATCAGGGTTCATGCTTAAACACATGCTACATCCAGAGCTACGCCATTCAAAGCCAGCCTCTGTAAAGATTTGATCTAACCCTTCCTCTTCAGCTCGTTGTTTCACTTTTTGCGATCCAGGAACAACAAGGGCTCTTACATGTTCTGCAACTCTTTTTCCTTTAATAACACTAGCAGCTGCTCTAAGGTCGCTTAAGCGTGAATTTGTACAGGAGCCAATAAATACATGTTGGATTTCAATTTCTGAAATTGGCGTACCAGGTGATAGTTCCATATAGTTTAACGCTTGTTGAATCGCACGTTGATCCGTTTCTGTCTTCCCATCTGTTGGTGAAGGAACCAGCTTTGATACTCCTACACCTTGTGCAGGATTTGTTCCCCATGTTACCATCGGTTCAATTTCTGATGCATCAATCGTTACGACTTGATCATACGTAGCCCCCTCATCTGTTGCTAACTGCTTCCATTGTTCTACTAACTCATTAAAAGCAGCTCCAGATGGAATGTACTCACGGCCTTGTAAATAGTCAAAAGTCACTTGATCTGGACTGATTAAACCTGCTTTCGCTCCAGCTTCAATTGACATGTTACAAATTGTCATTCGTTCTTCCATCGTCATCCCACGAATCGCATCACCAGTAAATTCAATAACAGATCCTGTTCCGATGTCTACTCCGAATTTAGCAATAATTGCTAGAATCACATCTTTCGCTGAAAGTTCTGACGATAACTTGCCTGTTACACGCACCTCTAGCGTCTTTGGTCGAGATTGCCATAATGTTTGAGTAGCTAGAACATGTTCTACCTCACTCGTTCCAATTCCAAAAGCAAGCGCTCCAAATGCACCATGTGTTGAAGTATGACTATCTCCGCAAACAATCGTTTTACCCGGCTGAGTCAATCCAAGTTCAGGACCAATGACATGGACAATTCCATTCTCAGGATGATCTAAGTCTGCTAGATCAATGCCGAATTCCTTGCAATTTGCTTCAAGTGTTTCCATTTGAGTTCTTGCAATTTGATCCGTTATGTCATAGCGGTTTACCGTTGGGACATTATGATCCATCGTTGCAAACGTTAAATCAGGTCGTCTTACTTTACGATTAGCCAGTCTTAACCCTTCGAATGCTTGAGGTGATGTCACTTCATGAACCATGTGCAAATCGATGTAGAGGAGACTTGGCTTTCCTTCTTCTTGAATTACTTCATGCGATTCCCAAATTTTCTCAATGATCGTTTTAGGTGCCATATTCGCTCCTCCTCGTTGTTAATAATTTAGTAGACTAATAGGATGACGTAGAAACCCCTATCACTACAACCTTCTAGTATGACTAGTAGACTGAGAAAAAGGCTTACGGTCCCTTTACGTCATCCCTTTTTATTTCAATTTTTTTATGAGATGACCACTTTCTTTGCTAAAGCATCAATTACTTGATTCGTCATTTCTTCTGTCGATAAAGCATTGCTTGCATCATTTGTTAAGTCAGCTGTCCGGTGTCCTGCTTCTAGTACGTCATTAATTGCTTCAGCCAATGCAGTTGCCTCATCCGTCATCTCAAATGCATACGTCAACATCATTACAACGGAGGAAAGTGTTGCTAGTGGATTGGCAATTCCTTTTCCTGCAATATCAGGAGCAGAGCCATGAATTGGCTCAAATAGACCTGGACCGTCTTGACTTAAACTAGCAGAAGGCAACATCCCTAGTGATCCAGTAATCATTGACGCCTCGTCACTTAATATATCACCAAACATATTTTCTGTCACAATAACATCAAATTGTCTTGGATTACGTACTAATTGCATAGCCGCATTGTCGACAAGCATATGACTATATTCAATATCAGGATATTCCTTAGCTACTTCGTCAACAACTTCACGCCATAAACGACTTGATTCAAGTACATTTGCTTTATCAACTGACGTTAAAGCTCCGCCGCGAATCTTAGCAAATTCAAATCCTTTACGTACGATGCGCTCAATTTCTTTTCGTGAATAAACGAGAGTATCAACCGCAAGCTGCTCTTTACCTTCGCCTCGGCGTTCACGTGGTTCGCCAAAGTACAGACCTCCTGTTAGCTCTCTCACTATAACAAGATCGACACCTTGAATGACATCATCTTTAAGTGGTGAAGCATCTGCTAATGCATCATAAATAGTAACAGGACGAAGGTTAGCAAAAAGATCTAGCTCTTTTCTAAGCCCTAGTAAACCTTTCTCAGGACGCTGGTCCCCAGGAAGAGTATCCCATTTAGGACCACCTACTGCCCCAAGTAATACTGCATCACTTTTTTTACAAACTGATAAAGTCTCAGCTGGGAGAGGTGTACCTGTCTTATCTATCGCTGCTCCTCCAAGATCAGCAAATGTAAACTCAAATTCATGTTGATACATTTTTCCAATTTCTGAAAGTACTTTTGTTGCAGCTTCACATACTTCTGGGCCGATCCCATCACCAGGGAGAATCGCAATGTTCTTTTTCATTTCTTTTCCTCCCCTATACGTTTAATGGATTAGTACGTTGTTGTTCATTGAATTGTTTGCGGTTAATTGTTCGATTGACCGCGTTAATATACGCTTTAGCTGACGCTTCGAGAACATCATGTGCCGTACCTCGGCCAGATGACTCCATTCCATCATACTTTACCGTAACATACACTTCTGCTAACGAGTCACGTCCAGCAGTTGTTGATTGAATTCGGTAGTCCATAAGCAAGACCTCTTCATCAATAACACGCTCTAGTGTATTGTAAATTGCTTCAACACTACCAGAACCCGTAGCTGCTTCTTGAACTGTATCACCCGTTGGCAACTTCATCGTAATTGTAGCTGTCGGAATATTTGTTGTTCCATAGTTTACTTGCAACGTTTCTAATTCATAATGAGCAACTGCAGCTCCAACTGTTGCTTCAGTCATAAGTGCAAATAGATCTTCTTCAGTAATATCTTTCTTCTTATCTGCTAGGTCTTTAAAAGCAACAAATGTTTTTTGTAATTGTTCATCTGTTCCATTAAAACCAAGTTCCAACAGCTTTTCTTTAAATGCATGGCGACCTGAATGCTTACCAAGTACCATTCTATTTGAAGAAACTCCTACAAGCTCAGGAGTAATAATTTCATATGTTTCTTTATTTTTCAACACACCATCTTGGTGAATACCAGATTCATGAGCAAATGCATTTGCTCCTACAACTGCTTTGTTGTTTGGTACAACCATCCCTGTTAACTTACTAACAAGAGAGCTTGTGCGTTTAATTTCTTTTAAAACAAGCCCTGTATCAGCTTTATAGTGATCCTGACGAATGTTTAAAGCAACAGCAATTTCTTCAAGCGCTGCATTTCCAGCCCTTTCTCCAATTCCATTAACTGTACATTCGACTTGGCCAGCACCATTTTGAATCGCTGCTAGTGAGTTTGCAACCGCCATTCCAAGGTCATCATGGTTATGTGTAGAAAGAATCGCCCGATCGATGTTAGGTACATTCTCTGTGACATAACGGAACATTTGACCAATCTCATAAGGAGTCGTGTAACCCACTGTGTCGGGTAAATTAATAACCGTTGCTCCTGCATCAATCACTTCACGAATAATTTTAGCAAGAAACGGCAGCTCAGTTCGGCTTGCATCTTCAGCAGACCATTGAACTTGAGGAAACGTCTTCTTCGCTTTTTTTACAGCTGCTACTGCATTTTCAATGACTTGATCAGGCGTCATTTTCAGTTTATATTCCATGTGAATCGGTGATGTTGCTATAAACACATGGATTCTTGGTTCTGCACTATCTTTAAGTGCTTCCCAAGTTGTCCCAATGTCACGCTCAAGCGAACGGGAGAGACCTGTAATTGAACTGCTCTTAATCGTTTGAGCAATAGCTCTTACGGAAGCAAAATCTCCTTGAGAGGAGGCTGGAAACCCAGCCTCAATGATATCTACTCCCAAACGTTCAAGTTGCTTTGCAATCTCAAGTTTCTCTTGAAAGTTTAAGTTAACTCCTGCTGATTGTTCTCCGTCCCTTAGCGTGGTATCGAAGACATTAATTTTTCGCACTACCAACCACTCCTTTAGATTTTACGAATGGCATCATTTCACGAAGCTCGCGACCAACCACTTCAATTGGGTGTTGGCTTTCTGCTCTTGTGATTGCCGTGAATTCAGGACGATTTGCTTGGTTTTCAAGAATCCATCCTTTTGCAAATTTACCAGTTTGGATATCTGTTAGAATGCTCTTCATTGCTTTCTTCGTTTCATCTGTTACAACTTGAGGACCAGCTACATAATCTCCCCATTGTGCTGTATCAGAGATAGAGTAACGCATTCCTTCAAGTCCACCTTCATACATAAGGTCAACGATTAATTTTAATTCATGTAAGCACTCAAAGTAAGCAACTTCAGGTTGGTAGCCAGCTTCTACTAATGTCTCAAAACCAGCTTTAACAAGTGCTGCTGTTCCTCCGCAAAGTACTGCTTGCTCACCGAATAGATCTGTTTCAGTTTCTTCTTGGAATGTTGTTTCAAGAACACCGGCACGAGCTGATCCGATTTGCTTTGCGTAAGCTAGCGCAATATCTTTTGCTTGACCTGTTGCATCTTGGAATACAGCAATTAAGCCTGGTACCCCTGCTCCATCAACGAATGTACGGCGCACAAGATGGCCTGGTCCTTTTGGTGCTGCTAAAAACACATCAACATCTGCTGGTGGGACAATTTGGTTAAAATGAACGTTAAATCCATGAGCGAATGCTAATGCTTTTCCTGCATGTAATTCTGGCTCAATTTCGTTTTTGTAAACTGTTGGTTGATGCTCATCAGGAAGCAAGATCATGATAACGTCAGCTTGAGCTGCAGCTTCTCTAACAGGGAAAACTTCAAAACCATCACTTACTGCTTGATCCCATGACTTTCCTGGACGAAGACCAATGATTACATCTACTCCATTTTCACGAGCATTTTGTGCATGTGCATGACCTTGAGAACCATATCCTACGATTGCTACCTTTTTCCCGCTTAATACTGCTTCGTTAACGTCTCCATTGTAATATACCTTTGCCATAATAAATCTCTCCTCTTGTTTTAATTAGTTTTTTATGTTGAATTTATGAATTCACTAGTTTAATTAATGAGTGTTAATCGATATGGATCATGTGTAGGCTTTTTCGTACTGCGATTAAATGCTGTAATTCCTGTACGAGCAATTTCCTTTATGCCATAAGGGCGAAGCAAATCAATAAAAGCTTCTACCTTCGTATGATCCCCTGTAATTTGAATCGTCATTGATTCTCGACCAACATCTATAATAGTTGCTCTAAATGGATTAACAAGTGCAGCTACTTCTCCACGTTGTTGAGGTGTTGCTACAATTTTAACTAATGCTAACTCTCGAGCCACGATGGACTCATCAGTTATATCTTTCACTTTTAGAACATCGACTTGCTTATTCAGTTGCTTAATGACCTGTTCTACATTTTCCATACTATCGGCAGCAACAACAAATGTCATTCTTGAGATGGATGGGTTTTCTGTTACACCAACAGTAATGCTTTCGATGTTGTAATGCCTACGAGCGAACAGACCAGTGATTCTGTTAAGCACACCTGAAGTGTTATTTACAAGAGCTGTGATCGTACGTTTCATTGTGGCTTAACCCCCTCCATTTGATGTTGTCCTTTCCCTGGTGCAATCATCGGATACACATTTTCTTCTTTTGCTACACGTACATCCAGTAACACCGGTCCAGGATGAGCTATCATTTCTTCTAAAGCACCCTTTAAATCAGATAGCTGTTCGATTTTCATTCCTTTAATGTCATATGCCTCTGCAAGCTTGACAAAATTCGGTTGAATCGGGAACAGTGAGTTAGAATAACGCTCTCCATGGAATAGCTGCTGCCATTGTCTCACCATTCCTAGAGATGCATTGTTTACAATGACGATCTTCACTGGCATATTTAACTCTTGTAAAATGGACATTTCCTGTGCTGTCATTTGGAAACCTGCATCTCCAATCACAGCAATTACAGGTGTTTCAGGTTCTGCAAATTGCGCTCCAATCGCTGCAGGAAAACCAAAGCCCATTGTTCCAAGACCACCTGATGTTACCCAACGGTTTGGCTTATTGAAACGATAAAATTGTGCTGACCACATTTGATGTTGACCAACATCTGTCGTTACAATAGCTTCACCATTTGTCACTTCATGAATCAATTCAATTAGATTTTGCGGCTTAATTACTTCTCCATCTTCTTTATACCAAAGCGGGTACTCGGATTTTCTTTCTTTTTGGGTATCAAGCCATTCCTTCGTATCACCAGGTTTCCCCTCTTCATCCAACAACATTCTTATTGCTTCCTTAGCATCTCCAACAACTGGAATTTCAGTTTTGATATTTTTGCCAATTTCTGCTGGATCAATATCAATGTGAACGACACGAGCATTTGGTGCAAAGTGTGCCAGATTCCCTGTTAATCGGTCATCAAATCTTGCACCAATGCTAATCAGTAAGTCGGACTCATATATGGCCATATTTGCAGTATAGGTTCCGTGCATGCCTGCCATTCCGAGGCATAATTCATGATCGCCTGGAAAACTACCTAGTCCAAGCAACGTATTTACAACAGGAATTTGCATTTTTTCAACATATTCAAATAATTCACTAGACGCTTTTCCATGTAAAACCCCTGCTCCAGCCAAGATAACAGGCTTCTTCGCTTCAGTTACTGCTTCAACTACTTTTCTAATTTGTAATCGATTCGGTACAATAGTTGGCTGATAACCAGGAATATTCACTTCTTTGCTATAATCAAACATTCCCGTAGCAAGTGAAACATCTTTCGGTAAATCTATTAAAACTGGACCAGGACGTCCCGTTGTTGCAATATGGAAAGCCTCTTTAATAATTCTTGGAAATTCTTCAACAGACCGAACTTGGTAATTATGTTTTGTAATTGGCATCGTGATGCCTATCATGTCAGCTTCTTGAAACGCATCTGTTCCAATTACCGTTGTTGCTACTTGACCAGTAATGACGACAAGCGGCAAAGAGTCAATCATTGCATCTGCAATTCCTGTGACAACGTTTGTCGCTCCTGGTCCAGATGTCACAATACAGACACCCGGTTTACCAGATACCCTGGCATACCCTTCAGCAGCATGAATTGCTCCTTGTTCATGCCTTGCTAGAACATGATGAATACCCGTTTTATAGATTTCATCATATGTTGGTAAAATAGCTCCTCCCGGATAGCCAAAGATAACATCAACGCCCTCTTTTGCCAAAGCTTCAATTAGCATACTTGAACCAGAAAGTTGTTTAGGTTCTTCACTTGTTTGTTGTTCTTTCTTTTTCACGTTCGTACTCATGTTTCATGCCTCCTTACAAAGATTCTCTCGTAAACGACCCCAGTATCTTAACAATACAAAGTGAACAACTAAAAAATTTAAAATAAAAAAATCTTTCCACCCCATATAAGCTACTAATCCAATAGCTAGAAGGGGCGAAAAGATTTTTCTTTCCACGGTACCACCCTTATTCATTAAATAGAATCATGCTCTATTTAATCTTGTTGTTTTGATAACGAGTGCTGTGTACACCCGACCAATCTTAATAGAAAAAATCGTTCAGATTGATACTCTGAGGCGAGCTTCGTCAAAGGCAACAACACCGCATCTCAGCACCACGGCTCTCTGTTGAAGTTGCATCATTGAGTACTTTTCCTCTTCTTCGTTTTTACCTATTATATTTTCATAACCCCACCGGTATTGGCTGAAGTAACCAATTTTGCATATCTTGCAAGATAACCCTTTTTCACTTTTGGTTCAGGTTCAACCCAACCTTCTTTACGCTTAGCATGTTCTTCATCGGACACTAACCATTCAATCGTTCTATTTGGAAGATCAATTCGAATACGATCGCCATTTTCAACGAAAGCGATTGGACCGCCATCTGCTGCTTCTGGAGAAATATGCCCGATGGAAATACCTCTTGATGCTCCTGAGAAACGTCCATCCGTGATTAACGCAACTTTTGTTCCAAGACCTCTACCAGCGATAGCTGACGTTGGTGCTAACATCTCAGGCATTCCAGGTCCGCCTTTTGGTCCTTCATATCGAATGACTACGACATGGCCTTCACGAACAAGCCCTTCATCGATTCCTTTTTGAGCTTCTTCTTGAGAGTTAAATACAATTGCCTCTCCATCAAATATTTTGATAGAAGGATCAACTGCCCCTACTTTGATTACGGCTCCATCTGGTGCAATATTTCCGTATAATACAGAAAGTCCACCAACAGGGCTGTAAGGATTATCTTTACGACGAATGACATCATCGTTAGTAATTTCTGCATCTTTTACATTTTCATACAAGCTTTTTCCAGTAATCGTAATTCGATCTGGGTGTATTGCTCCCTCAATGTTACAAAGTTCTTTAATAATTGCACTAACTCCACCAGCATGATGTACATCATCCATCGAGTAATCCGAAGCTGGACTGATTTTTGATAAATAAGGGACTCGTTCAGCTACTTTGTTAATTCGATTAAGGTCATAATCAATTTCTGCTTCGTTAGCAATTGCTAATGTATGAAGAACTGTATTCGTTGACCCACCCATTGCCATATCAAGAGCAAATGCATCATCTATCGTTTCTTCAGTAATGATATCTCTAGGTCTAATATCTTTTTCAACTAAATTCATTAAATGTTTAGCGGCATCCTTGATCAATTGGTGACGATCATTCGATGTAGCAACAATTGTCCCATTTCCTGGTAAAGCTACTCCGAGCATTTCCATTAATGAGTTCATTGAATTAGCTGTAAACATTCCTGAGCAAGATCCACATGTTGGACATGCTGTTTGTTCTATTTCTAGTAACTCTTCTCTTGTCATATTACCTGACGCAAATGCACCTACGCCTTCGAAAACAGAAACTAGCGATAAGTTCTGCCCATCTTTTGTTTTACCAGCTTCCATTGGCCCACCTGATACGAAAACAGACGGGACATTTGTTCTTACTGATGCCATTAACATCCCCGGCGTGATTTTATCACAGTTCGGAATATAAAATACTCCGTCAAACCAGTGAGCATTAATAACTGTTTCTGCTGCGTCACATATAATTTCACGACTTGGGAGCGAATATCTCATGCCAATGTGCCCCATAGCAATTCCATCATCTACACCAATTGTATTAAATTCAAATGGAATGCCTCCTGCTTCACGAATCGCTTGTTTTGCCACTTCTGCAAATTTGTTTAAGTGCATATGTCCTGGAATGATATCAATGTATGAATTACATACACCAATGAATGGTTTATCCATTTCATCTTCTTTTACACCAGCTGCTCGAAGTAAACTTCGATGAGGCGCACGATCAATCCCCTTTTTAATCATATTACTTCTCATTACTACCCGCTCCCTATTTCAATCAATGTCTCTTTATCTCAACTCTAGCTCAACTTTATCTCAAGGTTTCTGAATAAACCTTTTCTCCCTCTATTACAACTCTTTCTCTAAATGCTTCCAATAATCTCTTAGTTTCTTTTCCAGGCTTACCTTCACCAATGACGCGACCATCTACCTTAACAACAGCGATTACTTCTGCAGCCGTTCCTGTTAAAAATACTTCATCAGCAACATACACGTCGTGTCTAGTAAAAGGTTCCTCTTTTACTGTATAACCAAGATCTTTTGCAAACTCTATAATGGCATTTCTCGTTATCCCTTCAAGAGCTCCTACATAACCCGGAGGTGTTAAAAGTTCTGTTCCTTTAACAATGAAAACATTATCTGCGGAACCTTCAGCAACATAGCCTTGGTCGTTCAACATTAACGCTTCACTTACCCCAGCCAAACTCGCTTCAATTTTAACGAGAATATTATTCAAATAGTTCAGTGATTTCACTTTAGGACTTAAAACATCTGGACGATTTCTCCGGGTTGCTACCGTAACAATTTCTAAGCCAGATTCATATAATTCCTTTGGAAAAAGAGCTAACTCTTCTGCGATTATGATTACTTGAGGTCTTGCACATGATGATGGGTCTAACCCTAAATTCCCAACTCCTCTTGAAATGACAAGTCGAATGTACGCATTACTTAGTTGATTCTTTTGTAATGTCTGAACGACTAGTTGTTTCATTTCCTCTTTTGAATGTGGAATGGAAAGCATAATCGATTTTGCTGAATTATATAATCTGTCAAGATGTTCCTGCAGCCTAAAAACATTACCTTCATATACACGAATGCCCTCAAAGACGCCATCGCCATATAAAAATCCGTGATCATATACTGAAATTTTCGCTTCGTGTTTTTCGACGAAGTCTCCGTTTAAATAAATCCATTGCTCACTCATGACGTATACTCTCCTCGTGTATCATGTACATTTGTATAAAGTTCGCCCACAAACATAACATTTATCTCTCTAGAGCGGACATTTGTTTTTTTATATAGTGTTGTTTGAGATTTATCATACGCTCATTCCTCACTATGGTCAACCATTTTTTTAAAATAATTTGACTATTTTGATTAGTCGTTTTTGTTGAATGCGCTTACACCTTTGTTATTACTAGATTTTAAAAATTATATTTCCATTCAAGCCTATTCAGGGCATATTCCGAATACTTACGGACATCCTATACTTGGGTGATAAAATATGTTAAAAAAATACAAAAATTACATTCGTGTATCAAAGAAATTTCCGTACATTCGTTTTCAAAAACGAAAACGTGCCTCTCTCGTGTTAGTAGAAGAATTAGGAAAGATTTGTAATACCGAGGGAGAAAAATTGCTCTATCATCAATTGCGAGCTAAAATGTATTATCCTACTCCACATTATTGGATCGAGAACATCCGTGCAAACTTGGCCCTTGTTCCATACAAGCTTGCATTAATTGAATTACGACCAGGATTAAACGAAAAAAGAATTGTTCGTCAGTTAAAAAAACGTGGATGGCGTGTTCTGTTTTACGATACTGATCAATTATTAGAAAATGAACAAATTTATGTAAATCAGGTACTCCAGCAAGCTCCAACACAAACAAAAAACGTCTCCACCTCATCATAGGTGGAGACGTTTAACTGTTTAACTTTATTATGTAATATAAATGGCGTCCCAGGAGAGATTCGAACTCCCGACCGACCTTTGCACGTTATCTCTCAGCGCTTGTTATATCCGTAAGTTGAAACGGTCGTTGAACGGTCACTGGACCGATAAGACCGATTTACTTAATAATAGCACGTCCATCACCCGATAGCAAGTGCGCCCACTTAATAAGAAGAAACTCGTTATACGCAAAAATAAATCTAATTGCGCGAGAGACGTCGAGAGAAGCATACGAAAAAAGGCAGCCCGCTCAGGACCGCCTTTGTATTAATTATTATCGCTTTTCAATTTTTATTTTGTAGTTTATGAGTACATAAAATATAACGTTAGCAATTAATGAAGTTACAATTGATACATAAATGCCCATAACTATTCCGCTCACCTCGCTTTACTTTTAAGTATCAAAAGTAATAAGCAGGTATCCTGACTTGAGCTTTAAGCTACTCCGGGCCATTCTAGTAGGCTTCGTTTCACAATAATCACTCTTACAGTTGCGGTAACAGTTCTGGACTTTAACCAGATTCCCTATTAAGCCATAAATGGCACATATTCTTTGTAAATCAATATTTAGTTACGCTTATTATAGCTCGTACACCACATATTGTAAATAATAAATTATTAAGTAATTGTATCACGAACACACTTTCGCATATAATGGAATAAAAACAGTAGCGGAGCTGGCGGAAAATGAACGATATCGAGCGGAAGCTTAAGCAGATAATTCAAAACGTAAGGCACACGAAAGGGAGAAATCCTACGCTTGAGGAATTAGCGCAGTGGACCGGAAGGAGCGAACAAGACTTACGCGGTATCTTAAGTAGACTTGCAGAACGCGGATAGAATGACTGCGATCTCTTCTTGCTTTAATTTACGTTTAAGTTGTTTCTCAAGATACTCGATTACTTCGGTAACTGTCGGATTCATGGCGGCACCTCGTTTTTAATTTTATATTAGTCGATATTTGCGGAATAGCAACGCTTTTTGTTAGTTTATGTAACGCATCTTTTAAAAAGCGAGCCGAAGCCCGCCCCTTTTTAATTTAAGTGTTTTGTCATATCCGCTAATCGCTCGGCAATCTCGGAGTCTGTCAGCTGCTTTCTTTCGCCTTCTTCTCCGTTCATGTTAACGATCTCCGACTTATTAACGATACGACCCGCCAATTTGTAATAGAGGTCTAGCGCCTTAATTGAGCCTAGCCCGTTATTCCCTCCGCGAATCAATTTCATAAGCATCGCATCAGCTTCAGCGCGGAAACTATCTAGCTCGATATCCGAAACTAGTCCGAGATACTTTACGAATGCCGGGTCTTTCTTGCGCCAATTATAAAGCGTCTTTTCATCGCATCCAACTTCGTCCGCTAGTTCTGCATAAGTTTTCTTTTCCTTTCCGGCTAGGTCGTTTTGTACCAATAACCATGCGGCCTTTTGTTGCTGCGTCGATAATTTCGTTTCTAATTGTTCCAATACGTTACTCATTTTAATATTCCCCCTTAATTTTTTCGTAGTGTTGACGCCATTTGGCGATTTCCTTTTCTAACTCTTCAGGATTATCTAATAGGCGTTTAACCTCGAGTCTAACTTCCCGTATTTCTTCTTTATTTCTAGCGATATCATTGGCTTTGTAATCGTACGCATCGCTTGAGCTAGGTTTACATCTAAGAAGCTCAATTGATAGAAACAATCGGCGCGAAAACTCAATTACGTTATATTCGTACTCCCCTATACTTGCTTTTCGAATGTGATTAAGTGCGTCTTTCATAACCGCTCCACATAACCTCGAATTAAATCCAGGCGAATTCGTTTCCGCTAATAACAAGCAATCCGAAATATAATCGTCAAATTTAGACGTATCAATTTCGATAAATCGTTCGCTTTGTCTTACAAGCGCTGTATATTTGATAATGAACGCTTTAATGTCCTTTAATCGATTTTCATAAAGCGCAATTGCAACCGGTAAAGGGAGGAAAGGTGCTGGCGGATTGGTCGGTTTCCCTTTTGCGATTCGTTCCGCCTGTAATGCTGGTAGTCCGACTTCTTCCCACTCTTTTACCTCACGTTCTAGCTTCTGCCAGTCTTTTTCTGTTAACGTCATTTCTACCTCCTAATAAAAAGAGAAGCCACCGCGATGACTACTCATTAATCCAGCCTTTCGTATCGACGCTACCATCGAAATGGGTAAGCGTTCCATCTTGCAAGTTTTTCATTATTCCGTAATAGTTACATTTGGTCGACACTGTATCCTGCTCTAAATACGCCAGTGTCGCGTGAACAGTAGCAAGGTAATTAATTACCGCCTCGTGCTCTCGCCCTTGTGCAGCTTGAGGAAATTTTGTGTTTTTTATAATCGCTTCTAAATGATCCGCAGACGGAGCAATAATCGTGCCGTCATACCGAAAATTATTGAAGCGTTTGAATCTTACCCCTGTCTTGAAGTCGTCATATTTAACCTCTCCGGAAGTGCCGTCCTTACAGAAACCTGAAATAACAATCTGCAAGAAAAAGTCCTCATCTTTTTCGGAAGAAAGCGAACCATCGGCCCGCATCTCCCCTAAAACTTTCTCTAACGCCTTTCCACATTCCACCAGGTCAGAAGAAGGCGTCATTATTTCACTTAGCCTCTCTTTAATTTCTGTCCCTAATAACGAGTCACCACCGGAACCGAATAATGTAAAGTCGGATAAACGCGATGCTTTATTCTCGTTATCATGATACCTAAACGTTTTTTCTACATTACCGATCTTTAATCTACTGACTTGACGAGTATCAGCGGTCATCACTGATAAATAAGAGCCAAAACCACCCGACATTACCAAAGTCACGCTAACACAACCCTTCTTTGTGGTGACTTCGCCTGCATTTTAGCAAGTAGTAAGCCAAGCTCCTTCGCATCTTTCTTAGTCTCGACATCACTCTTCTTAATCGGAGAATTAATATTGAGCGCATTTTTGATTCCACCAGTAACCGTGCTCGCAATATTTCCAATAGCTCCAGCAACAGCGCCGACTTTCGATACAATACCCTTAATAAGCCCGTCTATAATGCTCTTACCTATCTCGAATAAGTCAATATCTTCAAGGAAAGATTGCGCCTCGTTCCATATATCGGAGATTGTCGATTTCGCATCATTCATCTTTTCACGAACGGAGTTGACCACATCGGAGAACTTCTGCTTCACTGTCGACCAAATTTCCGATAGAGTCGTAGAGAAGAACGCCTTAATGCGATTCCATATTGACGAAATTAACTCGCGACTGTTTTCCATCTGCGCCTTGATTGCGTTTTTCATTCCGGTAAAATCTCCGGTGACTAGCGCCTTCAAGAAATTTAGAGTATTCGTAAACGAATTTTTTATCCAACCCCAAATATCAGATATAATTCCAAATGCCATCGTCATGTAATTTGAAATTGTGTTATAGACGAGCGTAAAGTTTTTCTCGACATACGAAGCAATTGAGCTAGTTATTTTGGAGAAGAAGTCAGCTATTGAGCCCCAAATTTCCTTAGCTTTACTTGCGACCATATCCCAGTTCTGCCATAACCAAACTCCCGCGGCTACTAACGCAAGTATCGCAGCTATCTTCAATCCGATAGGCGAAAGTATAAAGAGAATCGCTTTGGACAGCACACCGAATACAGTAGTTAACGTACTAACCATCGAAATAACTTGTCCTGCGACCATCAGAACAGGCCCGAGTGCAGCAACTAATGCTAAAGTAATTCCGATCGTCTTTTGCATACCCGGACTTAAAGAACTGAACCATTCGACTAGCTCTCCTACTTTCTTTCCGAATTCTTGTACGGCTGGAATTACCGTGTCTTGAATAGCCGGAAATAGTTTATTAGTCATAAACTGCATAGCTTCGGTTGCTATCGGCATGAAGCCCGCTTTAAATGATCGCGTTAAGTCGTCCATCGAATCCATGAAATTCTCCGAACCCCTTACAGCAGATTCGTCCATCACTCCGCCCATTGCGTGAATTTTTTCAGTAGCCTCTTCTATCGACAGGCTTCCATCTTGCAGAGCCGGCATTAAATCCCTTCCGAGTTTAGTTCCAAAGACTTCAGCTGCCATAGCCGATTGAAGCGCAGGGTCTTCGATTCTTTGTAATGCGGCAATCGTATCACCGAGTACATCCTCGGTTGCCATGATGTTCCCGTTTCCATCCTTTACAGAAACGCCCAACTCTTCGAAGGCCTTTGCATATTTGTCGTTACCTGTTGCCGCTTGCCCTATACGCTGATTAAGGCGACCAACAGCACGCTCCATTGAATCGGTCGAGAGACCATTCTGTCCTGCCCAATAATCAAGCTCCTGGAAAGCATCCGTACTTATTCCGAGTTTAGTCGACGTCTTCGCAATCGCATCGCCCGTCTTAGCAAATCCACCCGCTAATCCTACTAGCGCGGTAGCTCCTGCAACCATTGGCATTGTTACGCCTTTCGTTAGTCCACCTCCTATGTCGCCTATTTTCTTTCCAAAATTATCAGCTTTATCGCTTATTGACTTTAGTCCACCATCTAATGAATCGAATGTGGAACTAAAATCATCCAAAGCACTAATGGTGAATTTCACATCTGACATTTTCCTCACTCCTTTAATGTTTGACTTAAATAAAAAAAACGAGCTTATAGCCCGCCATTACAAACGCTCAATACCTCGCTTAATACACTCCCCGCCCTTTTTCATTTCAGACGCGAATTGTTCTGAATCTACGTTATAGACAACGCTGGTACCCACCTTTAACAGATGAACCGCATTCAAAAAATGCCTTAATCCTTCTCGCAACAAAGTAATCGCCGCTTTATTCTCTTTGACTTTGTACGTATCAGCTATCGTTCTTGTAATTGACTCCCTAATCTTTGAAAGGCGCTTGTGTAACGTCTTTTTGTCAATCTCATTGTTTGCGTAGCTTGTAAGTAACGGTTTGAGTAATCGCGTGTAATTTGTAGCATCGTCTGTAACGCTTTTAGGAGTTACTTTCCTCATCTACTCACCTCCTTTCGGCTTACTAAATCGAATCACCGCGTAAGCTATTGCGCCGAATACAAAAATAGGTAATGTTACGCTTAAGGTTAAAAAAATTCCAATTGTTTCTAACGTTGTAATCACTTCCTTTACGTATAAATAAAAAAGCGCCCCATAATCGGAGCGCCTTTCACCTAACTGCGACCTATTTAAGAAAACCGGACCTTTGACGCTAACCGGGAACGACTCCGGAATCATCGCGTCTTAATGCTGCTCACCGTTAAAGCTGAACGATTTAAATACCGTCTTATTGCCATGCTCGCGGACAAACCAGTCTTTCTCCGCTTCCGTAAACGTCATAAACGGCGCATCAATCGAAAGATCA
This sequence comes from Halalkalibacter flavus, assembly GCF_036663575.1. NCBI lineage: Bacteria > Bacillati > Bacillota > Bacilli > Caryophanales > Bacillaceae > Halalkalibacter > Halalkalibacter flavus. Next base: position 107,378 of record NZ_JAWRVK010000003.1, on the reverse strand, counting down.
ATTACCTTCGCATCAATCTCGTCGATTAACTCCATAACGTAGTTCATCGCATGAATAACCGCGCCCCCACCGTTTGAGCCGACCAAGCGCGGAATCTCCTTCTCTTGGCCTTCCGTTGTCTTTAATACTGTTACAAAGTCCTTACCGTCTTGCGTAATACTTACTGTTAATGTCGTTTCCATTTTTCATTCCCCTTTTTCGTTCAATTTTTGTCATGCCGCCTGATGCTACTTGATCCACGCGTACTTATTGAGATACGCAATTACATGCTTCGAAGAAGGTTCTACTTTCGTAACCTCATACTCATCATTATTTAAAACCCACTTGTTACACTCTTCGAAACTCTCGAAAACCATCGTTTTCTGCTCAATCAACTTCTTCTTAGCTTTCTTTTGCTTCTGTTCGAAAGGCTCCTCAGTTATTGATGGCCTAATGCTTGAGCTTGCATCCTCAATCTTTACTCCGATATTTGCTTGTCCTCTTGAAATCATTCTAATTCCCCCTATTTTTTAGTTAGTTTATCGACGAAACTTGCCCGTAGCTTTCAAACGCTCGTAAAGCTCTTTCGGACTTATATCTGATTGCTTCTTTTCGTCAGAGCCGACCTTTTTCTTCAACTCTTCGTTTTCTTTCTTCAATTTCTCGTACAACTCTTGATAATTTACTTCGCTCATATTAAAGACTCCCTTCTGCGATACTTGATTTGCGCTGTTCGGCGTCTTCTAACAGTAGATACGCGTCAGAGTGATAGAATTTACGCAATAACTTAACCTCGATACCTTTTTCCTGCGCGTAATCCAATTCGGCCTTAAACCTTCGTTTCTCAGTCATACGCGAAAGATCAGCGCGAAACTTGATCGAATCATATCCGGCTGGCATCTCGTCAATTAATCTGCGGATAGCAAATCGTAGGCCCGCATATTTAGAAGCGCCTGCCTGTTCCGACTCATATAAACTTGCGATTTTAACCGTTGAATACAGCCGGTCATCGTTTAAGACTCGGTAATCTGCGCCAATGATTAGCGCTTCTTCCGTTTGCTTTAGTTCGAGATCGCAGAACACTCGCATTCTTCAACCTCCTCCGGATGGTCATAATAGATCGTTTCACTTGCTGTATCGACCCTTCGGACGTGGTCAAATCCAAGCGACCGACATAACTCAAAAGCACTATCGAGACTAGTGCGCTGGACATATCCACGTTGTTTACGTGGATACTCTCTTTCGAAGGTTTCAATAAGCTTGTTCTGATTAAGGTCGTAAATTTTAATCGTAGCTTTATAGACTCCACACCTGGCTATTGAAAGTTTCTGCACAATGACTGCCTCTCTCATACTTATCTCCCTCCACGCGATTAGTCTTTTTATTTGTCTTATGCTTCGTCTAATGCGTCCAAGAAACGCCGCTCAGTGTTTACAAGGTAACTCTTGGCCCCTCCAATTCTTTCGGCGCGCTCCATTCCCTCAAGAATCGCTGCAACAGCGCACTCTTCGTCACTTACTTCATCTATATTCGTTTCACCGTAGAAAGAAAGTTCGTTAAATATCGTTCTATTATCACGCGGATAGAAAGTGACTGTATCTTTTCTCTTCGAATCCTCTTTCGTTTGCTTATGCTCAACCACGTAAACCATTTGCTACCCCCTCCTTATAATACTTATCTAACGCGGTACGGACCTTGCGAAGAGTAAAGTCAGTTTTATGCGCTGTTAGATCATCGACCACGTTCCAGCGATCAGTGCAGTTAATTTCGGCTAGGTAATCGACTAACGCGAAGAACCGTTCTTTTGTGAAAGATTCGTTATTTCTATAATGAAAATCAATTAACGGTAAATTGTTTTTCTTCCTATTGCACGGATCGCAAGATATAACGATATTACCTTTACTGTTTGGTCCATCTTCCGAAAAACTTCTGACATGCTCCAAAACTATGTCATCTTCTAACTCTTCTCCACAATAGACACAAGCGTCCTCGAAATAACCGACAACTTCTTTTACTTCTGTTATAGTTAGGTCGTCAACTACTCCGAACCTTTTTGCGCGCTGCTTCGCATTTTCTAACTTCCGAGATATCTTACCGGTCCTAGTAGCTCGATACTTTAACGTAGCTTCGTACTTACACGCGTAACATCTGTTAGTACGTTGATCCCCCGACTTAATTCGTTTATCAACTTCAAACTCTTCATTCAATTTTTCTTTTCCGCAAACTCTACAACTTTTAGTTTCAATTTTCATAAACTCATCTCCATCTCCATAATCATTTTTATTAATCGAGTGGCATTACGTTAATTGCTTGCAGTCCTCGTTCGGTATCTTCAGCATCGAAAGACACTACTTGTCCGTTCTCAAGCGTGCGGAATCCCGACATTAAGATTTTTGTTTGATGTACAAAATAGATTTGTTCATTCTCTCCATTAATAAAGCCGTAACCTCTTTCCGGATTAAATCGTTTTACTGTACCTTTCATATTCATTCTCCTTTACTATTTTCTTATTTAATGTTAAATTTTAAATAATGGCGCAAGTATGCTTTAAATCAAATAAAGTGAAACTAGTCTCTAATTCTATTCGCTTTTTCTAACGTTTCTAAGAAACCCACATCAACATCGTAAACTTTCGCAATACACATTCTTGTACGTAAGGTTATTGGAGTTATACCGCGTTCGATATTACTGATAGTATCAGGCGATACTCCAACCTTTTTCGCAAAATCAACCTGTGACAACCCTAGATAAATGCGTAAGGCTTTCATCATACCTGCATTCACATTCGTACCTCCTCGTATTTTTTCGTATTTACCCTTAAAAATAATACCGCCCTGTTACGGGCTTCCCTATATACCTTATTGTAGCCACTTAAAATCTCTCTGCCTTTTAGCTCTTTTAGCTTCAAGTTGTAGCTTTTCCTCTGAATATTTTTCGCGAAGATAAGCATTAACGTTATCAATATTGAAACTCTTTACCTCGCCTGACTCCCGATCACTTTTCGGCAATCTCAACGACACTTTATGCAACTTTACTGCTTGATCATCCTTTTCGCCACCACCATAAGGCACTTGATAATTCGGTTTCTTGCGCCCTCCCATTGCTTCACCACGTTTTTTAGCAGCTTCTATATGTTCGATTTTAGCGTTAGACTTCATACTTTCGTACTTCCACGTATGTTTCAACATCTGATAATCATCGATCCAAAACGGATATTCAATCCACCACACGTAATACTGCTCGAGATGACTAGGCTTCTTCGGTTTCGGATTTAACAGCGCATGGTCCGCTCGTCTTTCAGCTTGCTGCAACGATTTAACCTTCGTCTTACATTCCGGCGAGCAAGTCCGCTTTGTATTACGCAAGCTATCATCGCGCCACCAGTAACCGCAATAGTTACAACGTTTAATTCGTTTGTCCGATTGGTCGTGCAACTCTCCGGCCATCAACTGAACAATTACCGGCAATGCTTGCGCACGTATCATTCCTTTTGCATACTGAGCCGCGAAAGAAACTGCGCCACTCCCAGGCGTTCTATAGTTTGGCTGTTTCATGCTATCTACTCCTTTTTTGGCTGTTTGGGCTTGCTATTGACAAGAACGTGTGATATTATCAAAATAGATAAGTCTGCAAACGTTGAAAAACGGTCTTAATAACTTATTATTTTATAACGTAGATTAAGCGTTTATACGCCACTTGCTTTCAAATTCAGTACGCTTTACATATCGTTTAATTTCCTTCGGATCACATAGTAGATTAACAACGTCTACTAAGCTTTCATTCATCGTCACCTCGACCGATTTATCAGATTCATTCGCCTCATCAAGTAACAACCGATATTTATTCGGTTTATAGAACGCGTGCCCAACTTGCCTGCTTCGCGCCTGATCTAGCTCGCCCTTCCTGACATGTTCGACGTAACCTCCTTCCACCAACTTCTTGATCGTCCTGTTTGCTGTATCTCTCGAATTTGTACCGATCATCTTCATGGCTGTTGAACGCGCCAAGTAAAACGAGCGCCCATATCGTTTAGACGTAACCAACATCGCATAGAGCATCTGCTTCGTTCGAAATGTCCCGCAGCTTAATACCGCCAATATTTCCGACTTATAAACTGTTACTGATAGATCAGCGTTACCTAGTGTATAATTGCGCTCATATGAAAATTGAACGAGCCTCTCTGCTTCTTTGCGCCAATAGTCCGGTGTACTTCCTTCACTGAAATAATCACGCGGAGTATTTAAAAGAACGCCCATAATCATTTCAATCGCTTCGCCTTCGTCAATCCCCTGCTCGTTACAGAATCGCGCAAGATCAAACGTTACTTTGTGTCGCGTATTACTTTCAAGCAACTGGCCCGCTTCAAGAACCTTAACTGCACGCTTCAATCCCGCCTCACGATCAGCCACATTTACGGTAATGTCCGTTTTTTCTACAATCTCGTTAAACTCCTGCGCTTGCTCTTGCGTTAAATCAATGTCGGGCGGTTCCATCGGCTCAATTTGCGCGAGATATTCAAAAGATGCACCCTCTTCCAGTGGCTCGAGCGTGATTGGATCGCAATACCAGCAACGGCGACCTGTCTTCCGGTGAATCCCGAGCGGCAATTTGACACCCTGCGTAAATGTCGGCCGGAATTCAATCTTTCCGTTATCGATGGCGCCAACTTCATTAATGACTTGCGCATAAAACGTCTGAGCTGCTGCAAGTGCGATCGGCTTGTCAAAGAATAGATCGACGTGGTAACCTTTGCCTCCGCTAATGCTTACATGGACGTCGCGGAGAAAGATAGAGAATTCTTCGGTTAAAACGTTCACTAGCTTATAAGTCGTCCACTTTGCCGTCATTGCGTCCTTACAATCGACGTCGAACGTTATGAATTTGTTTGTATAGCCTCCGTTAAAGATTCCGTATGTGTACGTTCCTTTTAAATGATTCGCGATCATACCGTCATTTAGTGGCCGAATCTTTTCGGACTTATCTCGGTCGAGCGTGGTGTATCGGTCCGGAAACTGTACGAGGTACTTCTTTCGCGTTTGAATGTAGAGTTCGTTTATTTTTTTGACTGCTGCTTTTCGGTTGTTTAATGTTGGCTGTTTGGACAATTAAATTCACGCCCCTCTCCTTTCGAATTTCTTCAATTCTTCTTCAAGATTGGGAGTATTTAAGAATACAAACACTAATTTCCCTTTATAACGACGACTTGGCTCAATATCGACAACCGTGAATCCTTCTACGACTAAATGCTTCGCGACCCGCATACTCAAAATACACTTAAACTTTTCTGTCATTACGTACCCTCCTTCTATATTGCAATCTGAAACTTATCGAATATCTTATAGATCAGCGCCTTCTTTGCCGGAGTTAGGTCGAGTCTGTCGTCCAACTTTGCGACAAACTCTTTCGATATAGGTCGTTCACCTCGCTCCACATATGATATAAACTGGCGCGATACTCCGAGTAATTCCGCCATTTCTTGCTGTGACTTCTGATAAAATTTCCGAATCATTGTAAATTGATTAGCCGTCATAACACCGCTCCTTTTCTTGTTTATTAAACGCAACTGATAGGGTAAAAATTAACCGACACACCGCGCGAGTCTGCCTTCATAATAAATCTCTCCTCTTCTTTATTAGTTTTTATTTACCGTGCAAACCTCCGGCGGGCCCTGCCTTCATCGGATTACTTTTTTGTGTACACTATATAATACGAACTCGACTCCGCTGGTGGGGAATTTTCAGCGGAATTTTTTTCTCCTTCTACTATTACTACGTGTGCGTCCTATTCAAAATTGGGACATTTCTATATTATTAATTACGATTGAATTCCATTTTCGCGCAATAAAAAAAGACCCAGTTTGCCGACTAGGTCCGTTATGCTACGGAAAGTTGCCTCATCCCTCCGAGCTATGTACCGGCCAACCGTTGCCGCAGTCAGCCTTATGTATTCCTCCATCGATTTGCCGCTCGTTTCATCGGAATAGTTATTACATTCTTTCTAGCCGCAGATTTGCGTCAGTTGCTTTTCTATCAAAGAACAGACGCAAATAGTCGTACGTACTAAGTGAGATGAGCTTCTTATAGAATTTCATGAACATATCATAATCGAACTCTTCCGGCTCGTCTAGGTGTAATAAGTGGATCGACGACGTGTGTGATATGTCGTAGTCTCCGAATTCCGCGTTATAATTAAAGCTCGACATCTTCAACTCTTTGCCATCAATGAAGAATACAGTCGCGTTATAGTGATCGACCCATCCTGGATACTTCTCTGTTATATATCGATTGTCCGACTCGAAACTGTAAGTTACTTCGACGTGATAGATATCGCCTAGCATACGAATTCCTCCGGATGAACAATCGCTAATACTTGCGTAGAAATGTGGTCATAGCGTAGACCGACTTCTTCTAGGTCGCAGAACATTGATAACAACAGCTCTCCATCAAATTCCGCTACACCTAGTACCGAACCGAGTCCGACTGTGTTTGTATAAAATGTATTGCGGAAGAAAATATCCGGAATAACATGAAACTCGAACCATTCTCCGTAAATATCGATCTTACAACGATAGAAACCCACTCCGACTTTACCTTTTACCTTTTCGTACATGACGTTAAATTTCATTGCGCGATTCCTCCTCTTGTTTTCTAAATTGATAATCAATGTACGCAAGGGCTTCGTTAAGATTGGCGGTAAGTTTGAGAATGCGCTCAGTAAAGTAGTCGTGGTCGATCTTACCTTCAGCAAAACATTCGGCGCAAGCATGTGCGCTTAGTCCGTAATAGCTACGGACATAATCGATCGCGTCCGATTTGAAACTCTTAGTGACGGCGTGCATTGTATGGCGATAAAGCTCGTTAGATTCTTTCATTTCGCAAAACCTCCGTTTTTCTGACTACGTTTTGTTGTTAGTATGAGTATATAACGACAACTTTATGTAGTCAACTACTTTTTGTTGTCATTTTTAATTTTATTTTTGCTATAATATACTTATGGGAGAGGTGAGAGAATGAAGGTTGTAAGGTCAGACTTAAAAAATATCCTTAATGAACGAGGAAAAAGTATCCGCAAACTAGCAGAAGAAACAGACTTGAAATTTGAGACATTACGCCGTATGTACAATGACGAAACGAAGCAATATAATCGTGAAATGTTGGCAAAAGTCTGCGAGAATCTGGATATTACGATTGACCAACTTTTAATTTTAGAAGAAACGAAAGAGGACGCCACCGATTAAGGAGACGTCTTTTTCTATGCGCAAAAAAAAATACCCCACCGAAGCGAGGCGTTTTAATTATTTCGTAGCCTTATATTGTTCTTCTGCACTATTCATCTTTTCAATGCCCCGCTCCATAACAACAACAGCGTAATCTAAATCACCGTCGTCTTCTGTTTCAATCGCGTTAGTCATCATGTCAAGCGATGCTAGAACGTCGTCAACTCCTTCTAAATATGCCTCATGAGTGAATTCAAATTTATCCGGCACGTTTTCCATATCTCTTAAATCTTGCGCCCATTCAGTAAGCTCTTCGACATATTCGTAATATTCGTCTTTCCACATCTCATTGTACGCAAAGACCTGTAAATGTTGGCCAAGTCTTCCTATATCTTGACGAATAAAGCTATTACTTAACTCGAACATACTGGAGTATTGATTAGCCTCTATCGTTTCAGCGTCTACTTCAGCTTCCTCTTCTTCCGGTTTAGTTACTTCTTCCTCTACATCTTCAACTGGCGTAGTCTCTTCTGCCTCAACTGGCGCTGTTGTTTCTTCCGTTGATGGGTCAATAATTGCGATGATAATAACCATTAAAATAAATCCGTAGCCGAATGTAGCGAGGCCCATTTTCCAACCTTTCTTACTGCGGAATCCCAATATTTTCATAAATTTCCTCCTACTGTTTAATTAATAATTTCATATTCTCACATATTTCATAGCTTGTAAACCCTTGATATGACTGCGTTTGAATCGTTTTCCGCCGTTCACTTACGTTACTTTGCGTTAGATTTCCGCTTTTTTTGTTCCTTTTCTTCTTCAATAGCCGCATACCACCTATCGTCAAGCTCCTTATAATGCTTCCGCTTTTCCTGTATCGTTTCTCTAACCTCCTTCCACGGTCTGCCATAACGTTCTGAACTCGCTTGCCACACATGAGAGCGGTCTTTTACTTGCTTCGGAGGCGCAACCATATCCGCAATAAAGGCTGGACACGTCTTCCCACTCGGCAACCTTACTGCGTTTATGGCTACGTGCTTCTCCGGTAGTAGTTCATGTAGCTCCTTCGGGTCGTCATAAGGCTGGAAGTTGTGGGCGAATCTCTTTAACTCGCTTAGTCGTTCTGTTTTATAACTTGTAATCTGTGCGCCACCATCCAATAAAGCGTCGGCTGCTGCTCCCATTTGGTCTATCGAATGGCCGGTAAATAGATTCTTTACGCGATACTTACGAAACTCAACGGAGGTTCCCGACAAACGCCCTTCGATAGCCTTAATAACTTTGTGCGGTTCATCTATCCATTTAAGGACCGGCTTACGTTGCGACTGGTCGACATCGATTCTACTGAACGCATTAAAGTTAACCTTATCCTCGAAGAATCCGAGTATAGTTGCTTGATTCTCTTGCCAGGCGTCATGGCTCGCTTGAACAACAACTACATGACCATAACCGCCTTCTTCGTTATCCATTAACTTCCGCATATCTAAGACCGGCTTGCCTTCGTCGTCTAGCTTCGGCTCTTGATAAAATAAGTTCGCCATAAATTGAGTCGATGACAGCACCTTAATGCGCGAGAGAATCGGATCGACTACACTACTGATCGAACCCTTTTTCGCTTTTTCTTGCAACGCCTCAAGGTCCGCCAAGACCTCCGGCATATCTTTCAACTCTGCGCGGTCTAATAGCTCGGCACGATAAGCCGGACTAGTAAGCGCCATTTCTAAATCAATGAAGGACCAACGCGGACGGGTCGTAATTGCTCGCATACAACTCACAACGTATTGCTTCATGCGGTCGGTGAATTCGCCCGTACTTGATAGGCTGTTAATGAATCCGACAAAGCGGCTCGTTATACGTTCACTTATCTCAAGCGCAGCAAGCTCAGCATCACCGGAAGTACCTGCGAAATCTCTTCCGTAAATGTCTTCCCATCCGAGCGGAATCGCCCAGGACTTATTGTCAAAGTTGAGCGCGTGAATCTTCTCTTCCGGAAAATCAGCCGGTAAGCTATTCACAAAATTTCGTAATACTTGACCGTCAGCTGTATCGACTAGAATAACGGTAAAGCCGGCCATAACCATATCGTAAGCCCAAACAGTACCGAAGCCCTCCGATTTACCCGAGCCTTGCTTACCTTGCCCGAATGTTGACGTACAAAGCGAATCATAAACAGCCTTTTGCGAGACTCCTTCGAAGGCTTCAAGCGGTAAACGGGCCAACTTCTCCTTACCGCGTTCTTTTACATAGCCGATGCGGACCGACTTAATATCGTCCCTAGTAAGCTCCTCCGGCAGATGCGATTGTTTAAGACTTGTAGAGTTAATTTGCGGAAACTCTTTTATTAGATCGCGCCCCGGCAACTGCATAAACTTTCCGGCCTCGTCTGCGCTCATCTTATTCGGCTTTAACCGGATGCTGAAGCCCTTGCGCGTCTCTATTGCATCGAGATACTTCTCGTTCCATTTAACCGGTACGTCGAAGCGTTCTAGCTCATTATCGCCCGTTATATCCTTCCATGCGTTCGCCATTGAATAGGCGGCATCTCTAGCCCTTCCAGCGTTATCGGATTCGACCGCAATTCTAAGCCACGCTTTAAGAATCTCATCGCCCTGCTTACGCTTAGTGGCTGGCTTCATTTCCTCGCGAACTCTAGCCGCTTCTTTATAGCTGCTTTCTTCTTTGCGCCATTTCTCAAGCGCTTCTTTTTGTTCTTTCGTGAATCGCGTTAATTCTAACAACTCATAGCGGAGCTTATCGAATGTCGAGTGGACCGTCCTTAATAGCTTAGTGCCGGCGCTATTGTTCGGAATATATCCGCGGTCGAGCAAGTTGTGCGCTTCTTTCGCTTCTTTAAACCATGACACGCGATCATATGGCTCGAACATTGCGTCAAATATAGCAACGTCTTCGCCCTCAAGCGTTCGGACTGTCGTTAATAAACTCGGAAGCGGGTAGTTATTATCTTTATCTGTCGCGAGACTAAAGATGTCATGCTTGCGGTATCCTAGCTCAGTACAGAACACTTTCGACGGATCCAACTTAGGCAATGCTTCGACTTTCTGTATAGTAATTCCCGTATCCCAAATAGACTCCGCTTTCCTAACGATCTCCCCTTCCTTATCTGTCGGTAATAATAAATAGAAGCTAATACCATCCGCTTTCATTACTACGCGAAAGTTGCAACGGTACGGACTTTTAACGTTATATAGTGAGCCGTTTCGAAAGATACCTTTCAACTCGCTTGGCTTCCGGTAGAAACTAGCCATAACCTTCGCCAGTACAAATGCTTGATTATTCCTGACGCTGGAAGTCGGTGTTATTTCATATATCGCAAATTGGTCCTCTTCGCGAAGATAAAACTTATCCCACGGAATCGAGATCGTTTTAGGGCTGAATATGAATGCATCTTTAAACGTATTCAGACTGTCCCATAATAATTCTTTTGCTGTCCTCTTTCGTCCAAGATAGCCGCCGAACACTGGCTTCTCGCCTTCAATTTCCGTCATTAATTTCATGGCCATTCGATAGGCGGTCTTTTCTTCAGGTGTTGTCGGATTAAGACCGGCTAACCTGAACGCCTTTAACGCTTTATCTAGTCGCATATCTTGAATCATACAAATACCGCTCCTCTCAATACCCAGTAAATAATCCAACCCCAAAATAAATACTTCTTCGGCCATTTTGCGCCTAACATCATCAACCAACCGCCGATAATTGTGGCTCCGATAAGAAAGAAGGCTGTATCGGGACTAGTGATTAAAACGTCTAATCCCGACCAAATTTCGTTCCCTAAGTTCACCGGGTTAAGCCAATACTTTAACCATTCGCCAATTGAATCTAATTTTGAATTGAATTCGCCAATACTTTGCGCGGTAGAATCGATTGATTCCTTTGCGCGAGTAAATGGATTATTTGACCACCAACTTTCGGAATGTTGCTCGACTGCTTTCTCAATGACCGAACTCGGGTCGACTGCTTCACCGTTCTCTTTTACCGTAAAATGAAGATGCGGGCCAGTCGATCGGCCAGTATTTCCCGAATACGCAAGCAAGTCGCCACTTTTCACAACATCACCGGCTTTAACGGCTGCGTCGTTGATATGGCCGTAGATAACGCGTTCCCCACTGTCGAGCTTGACGATAACGCCTTTACCGATATTCTCCTTACCGTAGTTTACAACGCTCTCTACAACGCCCTTACCGATACTATAAAGCGGAGTGTTTTCGGGTAGCGCGAGATCAATTCCGTTATGCGGTGTTTTATGGAGTGCGTCCTTAACGTTGAAGCCGGTTGTCACTCTGAAGCCGCTTATTGTTTTCTGTATCATTGCGCATCATTCCCCACTTACCGGCGTGCCCATATTGCTATTGTTAATCTGCTCCCATACGTCGACTTGTAGGCTGTTTTGTAGTTCGATAAAGACAAGCGGAATCAATAAAATACCGATATAGCCCAAGACGCCTTTTAAAATACGACCGCGCCAGCCAGGAAAGTCGAGCTGCATTTCAACGATTCCCCATATCGTGATTCCAAGACCGACCCAGAATGATGCCTTTTGTAGAAGTATAATAATGTTCATACCTCCGCTCATTCCCATTGTGTACGGCATTGTTAAGACTGCTAATGCGTAGACCATTGTGCGATAAATTTCTTTTTTGTGTTTCTTAATGAATCCGATACACTGATCGAGCTTGCTGATTTCTTTTTCTTCCATACGCAATATAGGCAATTCCTCAAGTACGACTGATCTATAACCATCGAAACATTGCGCGTTAAATGTAATCTTACTTACCATCTTTAGAACCTCCCTTAATCGCCGTGACAATAGCAACAATCGTAAACACCGCACCCGCGTATACATAGAAACTAAACATTAATTTCCTCCGTTCTTTATGTCCAAGTTGTATATTTTTATGTCTATATGGACATAATGAAGATATAAAAGTAAAAGGAGTTGATTACTTATGCCTTTCGTATTAATTGCTGTCGGTACTGCTATGATGATTTATGGCGCTCCCGCTGTTTTCGGTTAAAACTCACCAAGTAAATTATCAAGACCGGCGTGTATTTCCTCGTCGGCTTTTTCTTTTTGTTCCAGTACAAAGTCGTCAATCGGTTCAAGTTCGACATGTCTTGGCTGTGGTCTCATTCCGCAAAGATGTTCCCTAAGTGCCTTTCTTACAATGTCGCTACGGTCCTCCGTCTTCTCCGCTTCTTGCAATGCCTTCGCGATGTCATCGTCTTTACCTGATCTTAAACGGACTCTTATCGGCTTCCATTCCATGACCTTCGCCCAATCTTTTCGTAGCCTCTGACGTTTGCAAGCTGCGGATCAGGCAAGACGTACGAATCGCCAATCTGTAAATAATGCGCAATCAACGGAGCGGCACCGCCAGTAATAAGACAACGATTAAAATTCATATTCAAGCTTTCGACTTCGTTCTGTATTTGCGTGGCTAGTGCTCTAAATGCCTTCGCAACAAGAGGCTCAACGTTATAGCCTTCGTACTCATTCGAGATAACGACATAGTCTAGTTCGTGACGTGCTGGCGCTTTGCCTAGCTTCTCTTTTAAATACTGCTGTAATAAACGATAAGCGGTATCTACGCCTAATTCCGGCGGGCTGCAACTCTTCTTATTAATCTCGAGCGCATCAATTACGAGAAGGTCCAGCGTAAAATAACCGACATCGACGACTAAGATTCGTTTCTTTGCTTCATCTAACCGCGCAAAGTTTCCGGAATCATCGAGCAAATAATCCATAGCGGAGCCGAGCGGCTGAGGAACAATTTTGGATGCGCGAATAGTTGGGCGTGCTGTGTACGTAACCTCTTTCGCAATATCGATCTTATAATAATCACCGCAGTTAAATTGCTGAAGCATTTCGTTAAGAGCGTCCTTTTGGCTGAAATAGAAATCGATAGGCAAGCCGGTAACTAGGTTAATTCCTTCGCGTGGTGCCAGACAGCCTAGCGCCGTTTTAAGTAGCACGTTAGTCGTCCACGATTCCGCCTTCGAGTCTTTAATTGACGCATACTTGACGTCTGAATGCCTTACCGCAAGATTCCCGACAAAGAAGCGCCCTTCTTCACCTTCGTAAATGATATCGCCTGGCTTCACGTTCTCTTCGAATAGTGGCTTCGCTTCACCTAATACGGAGGGCTGGCGCCATGTTGCAGCGCCTTTAACCCCTTTCGTCCAGCCGAATCCTAAGTCGATAGCTGCAATGTTATCCATTACGTAAAACCTCCTGTTCTCTATCGTGCTGATCCATAGCGGCTTGCATTATTACTGCGGCTTCCGCGTCATTGGCAGTTTTTAGCGTAAAATCTTGTATCAATGTTAAGCCGTTCAGATCGCGATAAATAACACGGTAGATACGATAATCACTGTCAATTACCTCTTTAAAAAGGATAGACTTGATCTCTGTCTTTATCATGGTGATCCCTCTTTCCTGGGCTTTTGCCCTTTGATTAATACACTGTATTCCAATGGAACACAAATAATGTCTGTCCGCAATAAATTTATGTTCAACCGGTCATAACGAACGCAAAAAATAGGCTACCATTAGTTATCTGGTACCCTTTCGAATAGTTCGTTCACCGTTTTGTTTAGTTTACCGCTAATCATTAATGCAGTTTCAAGATTCGGCTGCTTCCGGTTGTGTTCGTACTTATTATATTGATTCACGTTCAAGCCGAGTAGATCAGCAAATTCCGTCTGATTCATGCGGTAGTCATGCCGTATATCTTTTAAGTTGTTTTTGACTGACAATGTCGCTCACCTCGATAATACATTCGATATAATGCAATGATTTCCTCCTATATAACGTAAAAAAAGCGCCCCTCCGGAGAAGGGCGTAGTTTCTTTATGGACGCTGTTTGCGTTGCTCTTAGCATTCGCTTGCGAGGCGTTACGCTACAGCTTATGCGGGATATCGCGAAAAGTTGCTAGTACACACGAAAAAATTTAAACTTTTCTAATCACTTCTCGTCTTGGCTGCCTCTTTCCGTCTTTAACAGGATTCAATGTTAATTCGTACGATGCATCTAAATTATTTTGGATATACTTTAGAGGGTCATGCGTAACTACTTCACCACTTAACCTCTGCGATTCTACATCCGCAAACATTCCTAATGAGCGACATACATAATCTAAAGCGTGTTTTAACCTTTCCGAATCATTCTCGTAATCTCTATCAACCATCTGAGCTGAAATCTCACGCGTTTTATCACTAATTTCACGTAAACGTTCGATGTCATACGTCATTAGGTCACGCCCTTTGCAGTTTTTTAGATGCCGTAAGCATTGCGGTAGTGGCTAGGTAAGTATAAATTAAACGTATCAACCGAAATAATGTAGCGCAAATCTATATCGAATCCAAGCTCGTTCAGTATTTTATGAGTGCCGTGCGGGCCTGTTCCTGCGTAACCACATGAGCATCCGGTTAGATGTAGTTGATTTCCTGCGTCATCAATTAACACTAGATACCGATCCTCGTCCTCAAACACTCTCTTAGCTTTCAATACATTGTCATATTCCATTTTTCCTTCCGTACCAGAGCAAACTTTGGCGTTAACAAATTCTCCGAAGAGATCTTTCACCGCATTAAATAAATCTTCACTTTTATGCGTTACACCTAAATCAATTCCATGCTCTCTGATAGCGAAAACCTCTTTACCATCGTAACTCTCAATGTAACACTTTTCATACTTCTCACCGTTACGCTCATGTACATCTTTTCTTCTTCGAAACATAAGTACACCTCCGATAAAATTGGTCTATTAAATATACTCAGCGACCATGGAGATTATTTCCTTTTTGTATCATAAATCCGTCCACTCTGCGATTAGACCCCGAAGTTTTAAAAAATACCGCGCGAAATTTTTGTGGCTTGGCGTTGTGTTTCCGCTGTCCGATTTCAATACCGAGATAAAAAATATGATGCTTATTAGTTGTGGTTACTTGGTGAGCGATCCTGGGCGACCCTACCCCCGCCGGTATCCTCAAGCCCGTCCACTCCGTCAATTTTATGCGCAAATGTCGAATCTACGGTGTATATCGCATACAACGTTATTCATACATTACTTCGTAGTATCTACATTTTACGTAATAATCTCGATAATTACGCGCAAAAAAGCCTAATATATCAACGGTTACAATATACGTCCGTAACGATACCCTTTTATACAATTATACAGTCGCCTATACCGTATTGTACCGTTCCATTATGCATACACCTGCGCATACCCTATGCATAAAATTCTGTATATCACCGCCTAGAATTGCGCCTAGTCCTCATACAATTGCGACACTCTTCGACATACCGCATATCTTTAACCCCGAGGTCTTGGCGGCCTGTCCACGCTCGGACCCTCCGGCTGATAAAATCGGCCCTAAACGGAGGGAATTCACCCATATACGCAATTATCGGCAAATCGCTCAATTACCATATATCAGCGTTATTTACGTTACTCTTACCGTATATAATAATAAGTTATTATGACCGTTTTTCAACACTTTTTCAGCTCCATCCTTCCGGAACACTAAGACGCACTCCCCCGCTAATCTCTTGCAACTCTTCGCGAAACAAGTCGTCCAGCTTCGACACCATCCCGCCATAAAAGTAACCGCCAAAAGTCTTACGTATTCCCCCTCGCTTCATTGCGAAGATGGCCCTCTTAAATACACCTATCGCGATATCTAAGACCGCAGGTGAATCGATCCTTGCGTCAAGGTTACACTTATCATAGGCGAACTTAACACGCTGCCATAGCTCATATATTTTATTGGCGCCAAAGAACGGCTTACATGCTGAAGTAAAACGCGCTGGAATGTTATCAGGCGTATATGATGCGTCTAGTACGTAATTATTAAGTTTATTAGATATTGCGGTTTCTTTTAGTTCAATACCCTTTTGCGCCTTACTCTCGCGCACATTTCCGGACTCTTCACGACTGGACACTTCCGCCTGGACAACCGGCAAAATAACGCAAATGTCGTAACCTCTCCCACCCTTTTCGCGGATAGTTGGCACACGCTTAATAATGCCGATCTCTTCTAACGTCTTGAGCGCCCTTCTAGCGGTCTTTTCACTCTTCTCGATCAATTGCGCTATCGTGGCCGCTTTCATCCAACTAACGCCGATTACTTTGCATGAGTAACGCGATAGAAGCTTCAGCACGGTAACGGCGGTCTTATTCAATTTGTCCGCGTTGAAATAAAGCGCCTGGCGGACTGCTTCGTTTAGATCGTCCATATTGCGGAACGACTGATACTTTTCGTATTCTTCATAGTACATTGCGGTTGCTCCTTTTCAGGCGACCCACCACGAATATACGTTCGATCTGATAGACAGACGAATTACGTATTGACTTGTCCGGCTTTTTTCGATAAACTATTCTTAGGCGTGAGTGGTTTACCGATCAAGAGACAAGTTCTCTTCGTGAAGGTGGGTCGCTCTTTTTTTGTCTTTTTATAGGTATTGGCGCAAACTATTCATTACTTCCTCTTTATCTAAATGTAAATAACGCGAAGTCACGTCTATATCACTGTGGCCCAACGCCTTAGAGATCAGCGCAATGTTTGCATTTTTATCTAATAACCTTCGCGCAAACCCTCGTCTTAGGGCGTGCGGATTCAGATTCTTAATGCCGTACTCTTTCGAATACTTGTTTAATCGCTTTTGTATGTTGTTATGCGATTGACTGCTCGTTACTTTTTCCCCGTATCGCGTTATAAATATAAAATCATTTTTTGCTCCATTCTCACGTCTGACAATACGGTTCTGACGCATTAGAGCCTCTAATAAGCGACTTAATTTATCGTCAAAGGGTAAATGTATCTGTTCGTGATTCTTCAATAGTCCACCGTCTACACGAAGCGTGTTCGTCTCTAAGTCGACGTGATGGCTTTCGAGCTGCGCTAATGTGCTGATTCTTATTCCGGTCTGATAAAGCAATAAGACCGCGGTCGCATCCCGTAGCTGAACGAAGTCACTCAGGTCAAGCAACGATAATAGTAGCATGATATCCCGCTCTGTTGCGCCAGGCTTAACCGGACTATCGACCTTAATACGTATCTGCGCCCAGAACTTCGACGCGATCCAACCGTTATCAAAGCACCGTCCTAAGAACGCCTTTAAGCATTTAAGGCGCGTTAGCTTCGTTTGATTGCTCACGTTCATACTTGCGAGCCAATCGTATATATGGTCCGCGGTAATGTCTTCAAGCGCCTCTATACCGGTTATCTCTGCGAAGTGGCTTACGTGGTGCTTGTAGTCGCTTATCGTTCTCTCACGTAGCCCAATCGCCTCTAATTGACGTATAATCGTCTTGAGCGCTTTCTCTATCGGATATGTATCTGTGTTTATTTTGCGTTCGGGGACTGTAATCTCTGCGGACGCGTCGGAGAATAGATCGGATAAATCTGCGGAAACAACAAGTGACGTTTTCTTTTTAGTCAACGCAAAAAAACCTCCTATCCGTTAAGTGAATTTCGGTAGTTGATCGGAATGTGACCGAATCGTTGACCGTTTCACTAAACGTGATAGAAGGCTTATGTAACGTGCATTATCGTTGTTTTAAATGGCGTCCCAGGAGAGATTCGAACTCCCGACCGACGGCTTAGAAGGCCGTTGCTCTATCCTGCTGAGCTACTGGGACAAAAAGCGGGTGATGAGAATCGAACTCACGACATCAGCTTGGAAGGCTGAGGTTTTACCACTAAACTACACCCGCACAGTGTATTAATATGAAAGTTCATTGTTTGTCGTCGTCATTACCTTGCGGCGACATATATTAATATAGCGCAATCTAAAAAGAATGTCAACAATCCCTCAGAAAAATTTTAAAAAAATTTATCTCTCTCTACTAAGTAGCTATTTCGTAGAGAGAGAATAAAGTCTCTTCTAGTTTAGCTCAAAATGATAAACCATGTCTTGAACAATTTTTCCGTTATAATCATAATACGTAACAGTAGCGTTACTCTTATTATACTCACATATGCAATACGTTTTCTCTTCTCTATTTCGTGGAAGTCGAATGCTGCCTGGATTTATGTAGATTACTCCGTTTTCCATAAAAACACCCGCTACATGTGAATGACCGTAGCAAGCAATTTGAGCACCTTTTTCTTCCGCTCGATAACTTAAAGGAACATGAGTCATTTTCACATTGTAAAGATGACCATGAGTAACATATATTGTCACACCTTGAACCGTTTCCTTGAGATCATCGGGGAAACTTGAACCAAAATCACAGTTACCCTTCACTACTTTTACTCCCTTAAGTGCAGAATGTCCACCTTCAAGCTCAGAATCACCACAGTGAATAAGAATATCAACTTCTTCTCTATGTCGGTTAACAACTTTCTCAAGCTCACTTTCCCAACCATGACTATCACTAATAATGAAAGCTTTCATTGTTCCCCTCCTCACGAACTCCATTCTTCTTTATGAGCTAGTAATTGTTTTAAAGCATTCGCTCTATGACTACGTTTATTTTTCTCTTCAACTGTCAACTGTGCCATCGTCTTTTCAAGATCAGGAACGTAAAAAATGGGATCATAGCCAAATCCATTGGTCCCACGTGCTTCATTCGTTATAATCCCCTCACACGTGCCTTCATAAATTTTCGTTTCTTGATTTGGACTAGCTACAGCAATCAAACAGATAAATCGAGCCGTTCGATCTTCACTTGGTATATCCTTTAATTCCCTTAATACTTTATCCATATTATCTATATCATTTTTGCTAGGTCCTGCATACCGAGCTGAATACACACCAGGTCGTCCATCAAGTGCATCAACTTGCAAACCTGAATCATCAGCAATAACCATTCGATTTAAATAAGTTGCTAGCGTTTCTGCTTTCTTCGCTGCATTCTCAGCAAATGTCATTCCATCTTCGACTATGTCGGGAATATTCGGATAGTCTAATAAAGAACGAACTTCTAATCCTTCAAATAATTGCTTAAACTCAGCTATTTTCCCCTTGTTCTGCGTAGCAATAACAATCTCTTTCATTTGCAACTCCAACTTTCTTCACTATTTCATTCTTGCAGCAATGTCACCTAGAGCCTCTTTTTGCTTTAATATAAGAGCATCGATTCCTATCTCTGCTAAGTCTAGAAGTTTGTTTAATTGAGGTCGTGAGAATGTTGCTTCTTCACCAGTACCTTGGAGCTCAACAAATTCATGTTTGCCTGTCATAACAACATTCATATCTACCTCTGCAGATGCATCTTCGACGTAACATAAATCTAGAAGCTCTCCTTTCTTCGAGTCGACTCCAACTGATATTGCTGCTAAATAGTCGTGAATTGGCCAATCTTTTACTTTCCCTTTAGACATTACTTTATCCATCGCTAAAGCTAATGCAACAAAAGCACCTGTTATAGAAGCAGTCCTCGTCCCCCCATCAGCTTGGATAACATCGCAATCGATCCAGACCGTCCTCTCACCTATCTTTTCTAAATTTATTACCGAACGCAAAGAACGTCCTATCAATCGTTGTATTTCCATCGTTCTTCCCGATACTTTTCCTTTGGAAGACTCTCGGATATTTCTTGTTTCCGTTGCACGTGGAAGCATAGCATATTCTGCCGCAATCCATCCTTTTCCTTGTCCTCTTAAGAAAGGCGGGACTCGCTCCTCTACCGTTGCTGTACAGATGACTCGCGTGTCTCCCATTGAAATTAAGACAGAGCCTTCTGGATGTTTCACAAAATTGGTCTCAATAGAAACCTCTCTTATTTGATCCGATGCACGTCCGTCAACTCTCATTTTGTTACCCCCTAATTGGCATTGTATGTTCATTGTAAACTTTTTTATGTAAGGTTAAAAAGGAGGAAGCATTACGCCCCTCCTTAGTAATTATTTATAATTATAAAGAAAATTATTAAGAGAGTCCAATCAAGCCTTAGTAACTTCCTGTATTCACAAGGCTTGGCCTTGAAACAGGTTCTGCAACGTCCCCAGACTCTGTTAACACATTTGATTCACCATTTACTTGAACAGCTACTTTTTCGATGCCTTTTTGTTCTGTTAAAGTAAGTGCTAACATATTTAACACTTCAGAAGAAACAGCTGTTGATTGATTCTGAGAAAGAAGTGATTCATTAAAATTCAACGTAACTGTTCCATTTTCATACATCGGTTCCTCTAACAGAGCTACCTCTTGACGGAAATCTGTTAACAGCTGTGTTTCATTTGAAGGCCCTTTTAGTAGCTCTTCAACAGCTGCTGTTAAGGATTCCGTCCCTGAAGCTACTCGTCTTGTAACCGGAACATAGTACGTGTTCTCACCATTTTGGGCTAAGAAGTAAAGGGTTACCCCTTTACTATTAACCACATCTGTTACAGAACCCGTTTCGAGGTTAATCCCGTTGGCACGGCTAACCCCTTCACCTATCGGAGTTCCACCAACCGGCATTGTATCTTGTTTATACCCATTAATATTAATTTGAACACTATCCACATTTTCAAATTGTGTTAAAGTCCATGTTATCGCTTCAAGAATTTGCTTTTCTTGATTTGGGTCATATTCTTTAAACTCATTCGAAAAGTCAGCCACAGCAATCCCATCTTCTTTAAGATTAACACTTATTTCCGTCCCTGCTGGAAGAACAGCACGAAACCCGTTTGGTAACAATTCTGTTACAGGACCTCCATCAACTAAATATTCAAGGGATTGTTTTAGGACACTTTCTGTTTTTGGCAACTCAAGAGTTTGGGGAACAACAAGTCCATTTGAATCTATTAAGTATAATTCACGTTGAACAGAATCAGGTGTCGCTTCATCTCCTGTTCCTTCTTCCCCATCTCCTTCTTCAACTGGAGCTTCTTCCGGATCTTCTTCTAATCCTAATGATTCATTTTCTTCTACGTAATTCGTTGGTGGTGTATCCATTTCATTGGCCGCTTCATTCGAACCAAACGAACAAGCTGACATTGTTAACATTGTAAGTGCAAGAATGGGAACCCCTTTTCGTAAAACTTTGCGCATTGTTTTCCCTCCTAAGATAGTTTGTACTACATGTATACGAGCCTTAAAAAATAATAGACCACCTTTATCTATTTTTTTGTTCCATTTTTTCTTTGGTATTTTTTCACAACACAAAAAGAGGTTTCTCAAAAGGTCTGTTTTTGACCTTTGAGAAACCCCCAAAGCAATGATCGCTACACTTTTTAAAAACCGATGGCACTGAAAAAGTCCTTTTTAGCGGATTCGAGGAAGCAGCAATGGCTCCACACGTTGCGCGCCTGCTATGAGAAACCCACTCATAGCTGGCTTTAAGACAAAGCAACGGTTCCGCTCATTGCTTAAAGGCCACTGAAAAACCTTGAGAGGAGTGGGTTACCCCTCACGGCGCGTAACAAAAAACCATTGTCACCTCTGTTCTGGACTTTTGAGCCAGCCCCTTAAGTTACAATAAAATTATTTTCACACATTCTACATTCATTTCTAACCACTGGTCAGCTAAACTCTTAAAGCGATCAGGATCGCCTGTCGTAAAAAAACGATGGGATGGTTGTCTGTCTTTCGTATAAAGAAGGTTGTTATGATAGAGAAGGCTACTAACTTCTCGGGCAGTCTCATCACCAGACGAAATTAACTGAATATCTCTACCTACTCTCTTTCCAATCACACCCTTTAACAGCGGATAGTGAGTGCATCCTAAAATAAGCGTATCAAAATTTAAATGATCAAGCGGTGTTAGTGCTTCATCTACAATTCGTTCCGCTTCCGGTCCTTCAAAAATTCCTCTTTCCACTAATGGAACGAAGGGCGGACAAGCAAGGCTCTCCACTTTCACTTCACTGTTAATAGCTTTTAAAGCTTTTTCATAAGCTTGACTTCGAATCGTCCCTGTTGTTCCTATAATAGCCACATGGTCCCTCTTCGTTACTTTAAGTGCACTAATAGCTCCTGGATGAACAACACCAACAACAGGAATAGAGAGTTCCCTTTTTACTTCTTCGAGAACAACTGCTGTGGCCGTATTACAAGCAATGACCAACATTTTCATCTTTTCTTCTAATAATTGGTCAATCATTTCCCATGTAAACTTTCTTACTTCTTCTTCTGATCTAGGTCCATATGGACAACGCGCAGAGTCGCCGATATAAACAATCTCCTCTTTTGGAAGCTGCCTCATAATCTCTTTCGCAACTGTCAGACCGCCTAAACCCGAATCAATTACTCCTATTGGTCTATCCAACAACTTCCCCTCATTCTCCTCGATGCTAAGTTACGGGTTCATTCTTGTCGCTTTCATTTCCTCATGAAGAACATGTAAACTCTTCTCAAGGAAGTCTACTTCGTCCTGTGAAAAGTCAGTTAGAATTCCTTCCAAATAATCTTGACGTTTCTTAATAACTTCCTCAATGATCGTACGACCTTTATCTAATAAATGAATCCGGACTACGCGTCGGTCATTTTTATCTTTCACTCGTTCCACTAACTCATTTTTTTCCATTCTATCTACTAAATCTGTCGTTGTACTGCATGCTAAATACATTTTAGTAGACAGTTCACCTATCGTCATATCACCATATTCATTTAACCATTGCAACGCTACAAATTGCGGTGGGGTTATGGGGAATTGCGTTAGGATTTCTCGCCCCTTTTGTTTTACCATTTCTGCTACTCTTCGTAATGAGCGTTCTATTTGTTCAATTTGGCGATGATCCACCTGTACGCACCTCCAGTAATAAAACTAGTACCTTTCATTAATTGTCGCCTGTTTCACTAGGAAAAGCAAGCGATTTATGTGACAATTCCTTGCAAACATTGAGTCTCACTAAAAGATAAAAACTATTACCATTTTTTATAAAACGAAAAGAGGTTGACCAATATGTCAACCCCATCTCCTTAATCCAAGAACGCTTCACGAACTCTTTTTTCTACTTCATCTGCTGTATCCAAATAAATCATCTCATTTGCAAATGCTGCAAGTTCTTCTTTCGAGAGAGATAACATTTGGTTACGAGCTGGTAAAATGGACGTAGCACTCATACTAAATTCATCTAAACCAAGACCTAGTAGAAGTGGAATAGCAACTTCATCCCCAGCCATTTCTCCACACATTCCTGCCCACTTGCCTTCTTTATGAGCAGCATCAACGACCATCTTTACTAGGCGTAAAATAGCCGGATGGTATGGTTGGTATAAATAAGAAACGCGCTCATTCATTCTATCAGCAGCCATCGTATATTGAATCAAATCATTCGTACCGATACTAAAGAAATCAACCTCTTTAGCAAATAAGTCTGCTGCAACTGCCGTTGAAGGAATTTCAACCATCATACCAATTTCGATTGAATCTGAAACAGCAACTCCATCTGCAACTAATTTCTCCTTTTCTTCAAGAAGCATTGCTTTTGCTTGACGGAATTCATCTAATGTAGCAATCATTGGGAACATGATTTTCAAGTTACCAAAGGCACTTGCTCTAAGAAGAGCACGTAATTGAGTACGGAAGATTTCTTTTTCTTCTAAACAAAGACGAACTGCACGGAAACCTAAAAATGGATTCATCTCTTTAGGAAGATCTAAGTATGGTAGTTCTTTATCCCCACCTATATCTAATGTACGAATGACAACTGGCTTGCCTTCCATACGTTCAACCACTTCTTTATACGCCTCAAATTGTTCTTCCTCAGATGGAAGTTCCGTTCGACCCATATAAAGAAACTCTGTTCGATAAAGGCCGATTCCTTCAGCCCCATTGTTAATAACACCTTCTAAATCCTTAGGTGTTCCAATATTTGCTGCTAGTTCAACGTGCTGACCGTCTTTTGTCGTTGTTTGCTCATTTACAAGTTTCGCCCATTCTGCTTTTTGCTTCGCAAAATCATCACGTTTTTTCGTATATGTCGCAACTTCTTCATCAGAAGGTTCTACAATTACAACACCTTCTAATCCATCAACAATAACAGTCATACCAGTTTTAATTTGTGCCGTTACTTCTTTTGTTCCAACTACTGCTGGAATTTCTAAAGATCTAGACATAATAGCTGAATGAGAAGTACGTCCACCAATATCAGTAGCAAATCCCTTAATAAATACTGGATTTAATTGTGCTGTATCGGAGGGCGTTAAATCTTCAGCAATAATAATCGTTTCTTCTGAAATTGTTGCTAACGACTGAACTTCAATTCCAAGCAAGTGACCAAGTACGCGCTTGGAAACGTCACGAATATCTGCCGCACGTTCCTTCATGTATTCGTTATCCATATTTTCAAACATAGTAATGAACATTGATGAAACTTCATTCATGGCATATTCTGCGCTTTGTTTTTCACCTGTAATCTTTGCTTTCACTGCATCAACAAGCTCAGGGTCACTAAGAACAAGTAGATGAGCAGCAAAAATTTCAGCCTTATCAGGTCCAAGCTCTTTTTCTGTCTTATCTTTAATAACAGCAAGCTCTTCTTTTGACTTAGAAAGTGCATCTTCAAGACGCTTAACTTCACTGGCTGGATCTTGAATTTCTTTTAATTCAATTGTCATATCAGGCTCTTCATGTACGAAAGCCTTCGCAATCGCTACACCAGAAGAAGCAGCGATACCAGTAAGTGTTTGCATTATTCCCCTAATCCTTCCTTAATAACATCTTCAATTGCTTGAAGAGCTTCATCTGCATCTGAGCCTTCAGCCTTTACTGTAACTTCTGAACCTTTACCAACACCTAATGACATAACACCCATGATTGATTTCAAGTTTACTGATTTCCCTTTGAACTCAAGAGTAATATCTGAAGAGTATTGTCCTGCCTTGTTTACTAATTGAGTTGCTGGACGTGCGTGAATTCCCGTATCTGCTGTAATTAAAAATGTTTTTTCTGCCATAATCATCTACCTCTTTCTTTTCATTAGAATTTTAATTAAGAAAAAGAGATCTTTTTCTTTTTTTCCATATACTTATTGTCTTCTACATTTGCACATTTAAACGAAACTTACGAAAGATACTTAAAAAAGGCATAAGTAAAGAAAGGAATATGAAGATCACAATAAGCGAGTACGATTATAGAGTACCCTAACTGAGTCCCATATACACTTCAATACTTATGCCTGATCGAATCAGTAACACGTATTTAAATGCACAATTTGGAAGTAATACAATATAGTATTTTATAATGTATGCTTTCTTAAAGCCATATTTAGTATAGCATACGGATTTAACCCTTTTCAATATATTTACTAGAAATAAAGTAGAACCTTGTCGAAAATTCGATAAAAGTTAAAGAAGCAAAAATTAACTATAAAAAAGGCTAAAGTTAATGTCGAAAATAAAACACGTAGTTTGCCTCGCACACATATACTATCGAGACTAAAACCCTTCATTGGTGGGAATTTAGTCCCCACTATTCGCTCTCAGCCCGAGCAAGAAGGAGTGAACTCATTGAAAGGAGCAGAATTCGGACCTAAACCCTTACTTACGAAAAGGGAACGCGAAGTTTTCGAATTACTTGTCCAAGACAAAACAACGAGAGATATCGCACAAGAGCTTTTCATAAGTGAGAAAACCGTACGAAATCACATCTCTAATACGATGCAAAAGTTGGGAGTAAAGGGGCGCTCTCAAGCAGTTATTGAGTTAGTACGACTAGGAGAACTTGAAATATAGGTACGCTACTATTCACAGGCTCATCCGTTATTTCGTTGGATCGCTTACGTTTTAGTCGTCTCATATTTTACTGAGGTTGTCTTATAAGGATCTGTCCCCTATAAGCATATTATCTAGCGTTTGCTTATGGGGGACACAACTTATTTTTGACAGCCTCTTCTTCTGTTTTTATTTAATCAGCTAAAAGCTTTCGTGCTTCTTCATCAAAAGCAACACCGCGACCTGTTTCTTTACTTATCTGTACAATCGTTCCCCTTCCAGTTAGACAAATGTCCCCTTTCGAAGTTACGGCTACATAGTGCAAATCAACAGATGATGTTCCAAGCCTTTGAACTTTTACTCCAACTTGTAATTGCTCATCAAAGGGGACTTGTTTATGAAAGTCACATTGAAGATCGGCTACTACAATAATCTGAGAATAGGAAGCTTTAGACCACTTTTGCATCAAACCTAACTCTTTAAACAAAGCTATCCGTGCATCTTCAAAATAAACAAAAGCATTTGTATTATTTAAATGACCGAACGCATCTGTTTCTGAAAACCTAACCTGTACAGGCATAAAAAAATCAAAAGAGTTTTTCCAGCTTGCTATATCTTGGATGTAAGACGGTGCTCTCAATTCAACCACAACCTTTTCTTATACTTTGATACATTTGTTACTAATAATAATTTGAAAACGATTACTTATATACCTTAGAAAAGGTCTAATCTCTTACCTAAAAAGAGATTAGACCTTTTTCAATTAAGCACCAAAGAAATTTTTAAAGGATTGTAATGTTGTTGATCGGTTTAATGCAGCAATCGATGTTGTTAGCGGAATGCCTTTTGGACACGCCTGCACACAGTTTTGAGAGTTTCCACAGTTCGCAAGCCCACCGTCTCCCATAATCGTTTCTAAACGCTCTTCTTTATTCATTTCACCAGTTGGATGAGCGTTAAATAATCGAACTTGAGATAATGGTGCCGGTCCAATGAACTCAGATTTGCTATTTACGTTAGGACACGCCTCCAAACACACACCACATGTCATACATTTTGAAAGCTCATATGCCCATTGACGCTTTGTTTCAGCCATACGTGGCCCTGGTCCAAGGTCATATGTTCCATCAATTGGAATCCATGCTTTCACTTTCTTCAGAGAGTCAAACATCCGACTACGGTCAACAATTAAGTCACGAACAACCGGGAACGTCTTCATTGGTTCAAGTCGTATTGGCTGCTCAAGCTGGTCGACTAAAGCCGTACAAGATTGACGAGGCTTGCCATTAATCACCATTGAACACGCACCACATACCTCTTCTAAACAGTTCATATCCCAAGCAATTGGTGTCGTCTCTTTTCCACTAGACGTTACAGGGTTACGACGAAACTCCATTAGTGCTGAGATGACATTCATGTTCTGACGATAAGGTACTTCAAACTCCTCTACATAAGGAGCACTGTTCGGATCATCTTGACGTGTTACTTTAAATTTAATTGTTTTTTCACTCATGATTTAGCAGCTCCTTGCTTCTTTTGTGAGTAGTCACGTTTACGCGGCTTAATAAGCGACGTATCAACTTCTTCCCATGAAAAGTCAGGACCATTTTTCGCAGGGTTAAATGTTGCCTTCGTTGTCTTTAAGAATTCTTCATCATTACGTTCAGGGAACTCCGGCTTATAATGAGCCCCGCGACTCTCATTACGGTTGTATGCACCAAGTGTAATAACACGAGCTAAGCTTAACATTCCGTCTAATTGACGTGTAAATGATGCACCTTGGTTGCTCCATTTAGCTGTATCGTTGATGTTAATATTTTTATAACGCTCCATCAACTCTTGAATCTTCTCGTCTGTTTTTAACAGCTTCTCATTGTAACGAACTACGGTTACGTTGTCAGTCATCCATTCACCAAGTTCTTTATGAAGAATGTAGGCATTTTCCTTTCCGTCCATCTTCATAATGTCATCAAATGCTTGTTGCTCTTTCTTCACTTCATTTTCAAATAAAGAAGAAGGCATCGAATCAGCAGTTTTATCTAAGCCGTTCATGTATTCAACAGCTTTCGGCCCCGCTACCATACCACCGTAAATAGCTGATAGAAGCGAGTTAGCACCTAAGCGGTTTCCACCATGTTGCGAATAATCACACTCACCAGCTGCGAATAACCCAGGAATGTTTGTCATTTGATCATAATCAATCCACATACCTCCCATAGAGTAGTGAACAGCCGGGAAGATCTTCATTGGTACTTTACGAGGATCATCACCCATGAACTTCTCATAAATTTCAATTATTCCTCCAAGTTTGATATCAAGCTCTTTCGGATCTTTATGAGAAAGGTCAAGATAAACCATGTTTTCACCATTAATTCCAAGCTTTTGCTCAACACACACATCAAAAATTTCACGTGTAGCAATATCACGAGGAACTAGGTTACCGTATGCCGGATATTTTTCTTCAAGGAAGTACCAAGGCTTGCCATCTTTATATGTCCAAACTCGTCCACCTTCACCACGAGCAGATTCACTCATTAGACGAAGCTTATCATCACCAGGGATTGCTGTTGGGTGAATTTGGATAAACTCACCATTAGCATAGTGAACACCTTGTTGATAAAGCTTAGCAGCTGCATAGCCAGTATTGATAACTGAGTTTGTTGATTTACCGAAGATAATCCCTGGGCCACCAGTAGCCATAATAACGGCATCTCCTTGGAAACTACGAATCTCAGATGATTTCAAATCCTGAGCAGTAATCCCGCGACAGGTTCCTTCATCATCAACGACAGCTGAGAGGAATTCCCATCCTTCATACTTCGTTACTAATCCACTTACTTCATGTCTACGAACTTGCTCATCAAGTGCGTACAATAATTGCTGACCTGTTGTTGCACCCGCAAATGCTGTACGGTGATGTTGCGTTCCACCGAAACGACGAAAGTCTAGTAAACCTTCAGGAGTACGGTTAAACATTACTCCCATACGGTCCATTAAGTGAATAATTCCAGGTGCTGCTTCTGTCATCGCTTTTACCGGAGGTTGGTTTGCTAAGAAGTCTCCACCATAAACTGTATCATCGAAGTGCTCCCATGGAGAGTCTCCTTCACCTTTCGTGTTAACCGCACCATTAATTCCACCTTGTGCACAAACTGAGTGTGAACGTTTTACCGGAACTAATGAGAAGAGATCTACGGGTACCCCTTTTTCTGCTGCTTTAATTGTTGCCATCAGACCAGCTAGTCCGCCTCCGACAACAATAATTCTACCTTTACTCATATTGACCCACTCCTTAAATGTTTGCTAAGTCTGGATTAATGAATGCTAGAATTGCTCTAATTCCAACAAACGTTAATGCGAAGAAAATACCCATTGTTACATATGTTGCAATTTGTTGTGAACGTGGTGTTACTGTAATCCCCCAAGATACTGCGAATGACCAAAGACCATTAGCAAAGTGGAACGTCGCTGCAATAACCCCAACAATATAAAATACGATCATAAAAGGATTGCTGAAAATATTAGCCATCATATCAAAGTTTACTTCTGCACCGAACGCAGCAGCTACTCTAGTTTCCCATACATGCCACGTAATCCAAATTACTAGAAATACTCCAGTCCAACGCTGAATACGGAACATCCAGTTACGGAAGAACCCATATCTAGCTGTGTTATTTTTTGCTTGGAATGCAATGTATAATCCATAAATTGCATGATAAAGCAGTGGAATAAAAATTAAAAAGATTTCTAGAAGATAACGAAATGGTAAGTTTTCCATAAAATGAGCTGCCTGGTTAAAAGCACTAGCACCTCGTGTTGCAAAATGGTTAATTACAAAGTGTTGAACTAGGAATAGTCCAACTGGAATGACACCAAGTAAAGAATGTAGCTTACGATTAAAAAATTCCCGATTGCCAGCCATACCTTTTTCCCCCCACAAATGATTTTTTCCTACCAAACATGTAACTCGATGATTTTTTTCTATCCTTGTATAGTATATTGAGGCTAGCAAACAAAATATGATAGATTGCAAGCATCAATATTATGAAACTTTTAGCAAGTTTCTGTGAAAAAAATCTGACAAATTTATTGTACTCCCAACAGATAACATCGTCAAGAAAACGTATACAACTCTTCCAAGATTCTTATAGAGAAAAAAGCCCTGTACAAAGGGCTTTTCAACGAAAATAACAATATTTCCATTTTATCTACTAAATTTACCCGATAATAATTCTTTCTGTCGGATATTTAAAGTGTGTTTTCGTTTCACGTTTTCGAACAGAGAACAGAAAAGCGATTAATCCAACTCGACCTATAAACATCAATATAATTAGAACAGATTGACTTGCTATAGATAAGTCAGGAGTTATCCCCATTGATAATCCACATGTACCAAACGCAGATGCTGTTTCAAAAATGATAGCAAGCAAAGTGACATTTGGGTTTCTTGACTCAAAAGCAGTAATAAGCGTAACTGCTGCAAATAATAAAACAAGGAAAACAGATAAGACAATGAAAGCCTTTTGTTTGTCTTCAGGATGAATTTCACGCCCAAAAACTTTTACATCTTCTTTCCCAAGTGCGAAACTGCGAATTGTCAAAAACATTACAGCGATCGTGGTAGTTCGAATTCCCCCACCTACACTGGACGGACTTGCTCCAATAATCATTAAACCAGAAATAAAAAGCAAAGTTGCTGGATTTAATTCCGAGATATCCATTGTGGCAAGACCACCACTTCTGGAGGTTGCTGAATTAAACACAGAATAAAACAATTGTTGATGCCACTCAAGACCTACATAATAATGGCCACTTTCAAGCGCCCAAATACCAATTACCCCTAAAACAAAAACTGCAAAATAAGTAGTAGTTGTTATTTTTGTAAATAAACTAAACTTGAAATTCTCATCTTTTTTTGAAAAGTACTCTTTTATTTCAAGTAGTACTGGAAATCCTATAGCTCCTCCAAAAATGAGCAATATTGTTACAAATTGAACGTAGTAATCATTTGCAAACGGAATTAGTGATTCTCCCGTTACATCAAACCCTGCGTTCGTAAAAGCGCTGAGTGATGCAAATGCCCCTTGATAGTAGGCTTGTCCGATCGTATCAAAATACCTAATATAATATGTACCAAGAATAAGGGCGCCTATTGCTTCAATAATTAAAGCTACGATTAATATCCCTCTCATTAAATTAACAAGTCCCGAAAAATTAATCTGGTTTTGGTCAACCATTATTAGCATACGCTGAGCAAAATTAATTTTTCGACCAAATAACATCCAGACGAAAGTTCCCATCGTCATAATACCAATTCCACCAAGTTGAATAGCCATAGCTAAAAAAATAATTCCGATGTAGCTATACGTTTCCGAAACATTTACAACCGTTAACCCAGTCACACTTACGGCACTTACCGAAGTAAATAAAGCTTCAGAGTATGTTAAAGTTACACCGGGCTGATGGGAAATTGGTAAATATAATAGAAGACTGAATATCACCATTGCAACAATATATGAAATAATGATGATCCTAAAAGGTGAAAGAAATTGATTCAACCCTGATTTCATTTTTTATGTACCTCCGATTTATTCGCGGTTAAGTATACCATTTTAAGAGGTGAATGAAAAAGGGCGGGGTTCCCCTTTTTCTTTCACCTCGAAGCGATGAGCGTAGCCGCCGTGATGCTTTAAGCCCAAAGGAGTGGGGTTCTCCTTTGAGCGCACGGCGTGTGGAGCCAGCGCCACTTCTTCGCTTTTTTTCAAAAAGGGCGGGGTTCCCTTTTTCTTTCACCTCTCCTACTTTCGTTCTGTATTCCAGCTTATTCCTTGTACCCAACAACGACATCGTTTATGATCAAAAAGTAAATATATTTCAAAGGCATTTGGAACGATAGTATACATAGACGATCGACAAGCTGTCTGATCATTTTGGCTTCAAAGTATGGAGAGGGGCATGTTTTTATGGAAGTTCGAACAGATCAATTTGGGTATGACCTTATTCGAAATGACGTTCTGCAAGACCTATTAGGTAAAGATCATGATGCCATTTTATATTGGATTGGAAGGTCGCTAGCCAGAAAATATCCAGTTTCAACAGTTGAAGATGCCATCCTTTTTTTTGAAAAAGCTGATTGGGGTAATCTTTCGAAACTTAAAGAGAAGAAGCAATTGCAAGTGTTTGAATTAAAAGGGTCATGGATGAACAATGATGATAAGCGGTGCTATCAACTAGAGACTGGCTTTCTAGCTCAACAAGTTGAAATGTGGTTAGAATGTATTAGCGGAGCTACCTATTCAAAAACGAAAGATAGTGTCCTTATTACCGTTGAAACAGATAAACGTGATTCAATTCAATAAAAAAAGTGAAGCTCAGTTAGCTTCACTTTTTTTACCTTTATTTACACTGTAACAACAGCTTCTTCAACTTGTTCTGCAAGCTTAAATTCTTCATGCAACATTTCTACAGCTAAGACCATATCTATCTCTTGGATAACGACAGACACTTTAATTTCTGATGTACTGACCATTTTTACGAAAATATCGTTTTTAGCTAAGACGTCAAACATTTTTGCTGCAACACCTGGATTGGATACCATTCCAGAACCTATGATTGAGACTTTCGCTAATTCTTCTTCAAACGTTACATCCTCAAATTGCAATTCATCTTGAGCTTCCTGCAAAACAGCAAGAGTTCCTTTTAATGAGCTTTGTGTAATGGAAAATGAGATATTTACGTGTTCGTCATCATATTGATTTTGAATAATAATATCCACATTCACTTGATTTTCTGACAATGTAGTAAATAGTTTTGATAATGTGTCTAGTCGATTAGGTAAGCCTTTTACCGTTACCTTTGTCACATCATTCTCAAATGCAATTCCTCGGACGATTAAATTTTGTTCCATCGATACTTCCTCCTCTATCATGGTTCCTACTGTATCTTCCATACTAGATGCAACCATAAGTGGTACATCATAATTCTTCGCAAACTCAACCGCTCGTGGGTGTAAAACCCCAGCCCCAAGATTAGCCATTTCAAGCATTTCATCATAAGAAATAGAGTGTAACTTTCTCGCTTTCTTCACGTAACGCGGGTCCGTCGTAAAAACACCTGTTACATCTGTATAAATATCGCAACGACTCGCCTTAAGAGAGGCTGCAAGTGCTACCGCTGTTGTATCAGAGCCTCCTCGACCAAGAGTGGTAATTTCACCGCTTTCACTGATTCCTTGGAATCCCGCAACAATGACAACCTTACCCTTAGCTAGTTCTGCTTCAATTCGGTCATTATTAATTGATTCAATCCGTGCATTACCATGACTAGCTTCCGTTTGCATACCAGCCTGCCAACCAGTTAATGAGATTGCCTCGATGCCTCTAGCTTGTAATGCCATTGAAAGCAATGAGATCGTTACTTGTTCTCCAGTTGTTAGTAACATGTCCATTTCCCTTTTACTTGGCGAATCTGTAATCTGGTTAGCCAAAGAAACTAATTCATCTGTAGACTTCCCCATTGCCGATACAACAACGACAAGCTCATCTCCTGCCAACACTGCCCGTTCTACTCTAGATGCGACATGTTGAATCCTTTCTACTGAACCTACTGACGTTCCGCCATATTTCTGTACAATTCTAGCCATAATCCGATTCCTCTCCTTGTTCCTCACGTTGTGATGGAATGCAAAAAAGCAACAATAAGGAAAACCCCCTCACTGTTGCATGTATACCAGTCCGGTACCACACTGCTCCCTGTTCTCTCGTGAGATAGTTCTCCACATACCACTTGGGTCTAGGTATGTGACAGCCCTATGCTTCTTCAACATAGGTCCAGCACTAGAAAGATGAGTCTTTCTTGCACTTCGGCGAATTCCCCTTTCATCCTTCTTCAACGAGCCTCATTACTCTCGGAAAGCCTACTATTGGTTTTCGCTCCTCTACCAATCACTTCGTTTGAAGTGTGGCATATTCAATTGATTAACATTCTAGCAAAAAATCAATCTAATCGCAAGAGATTATTTATCGTTTCCATTTAATGTTTCAACGATGGTTTGAGCTATCTTTTCCGGAATCGATAGCTTTCTTAACTCATCAACACTTGCTTCTTTCAACTTTTTCACCGATCCAAAATGCTTCAGCAGCTGGCGCTTTCGTTTTTCTCCTACTCCAGGGATATCATCTAATTCCGATTTAAAGAACGTCTTTGAACGAGTTTGCCGATGAAAAGTAATAGCAAAACGGTGTACTTCATCTTGAATTCGTTGTAACAAATAAAATTCATGGCTGTCTCGCTTAAGAGGAACAATAGCAGGGGGGTCTCCCATTAGCAATTGAGATGTTCGATGCTTTTCATCTTTTGCTAAGCCACAAACAGGAATGGATAGCCCAAGCTCGTCAACGATTATCTCTTGAGCAACAGCAATTTGGCCTTTTCCTCCATCAATAACGATTAAGTCCGGCAAAGGAAGAGACTCTTTTAAGAGGCGGACATATCTTCTGCGAATCACCTCACGCATCGAACCATAATCATCTGGTCCTTCAACCGATTTAATTTTATATTTTCTATATTCTTTTCTGCTTGGCTTTCCATCTACAAAACAAACCATTGCTGAAACAGGATCTGTTCCTTGAATATTAGAGTTATCGAACGCTTCAATTCGATATGGAGTCTGAATCCCCATTGCTTCCCCTAATCGATCGACCGCTTTTATTGTTCTTTCCTCATCACGTTCAATTAACGAAAATTTGTCTTTCAGTGCAATAGCAGCATTTTGATTTGCAAGGTCAAGTAGCTCTTTTTTCTTCCCTCTTTTTGGATGATGTGTTTTCACTTCTAACAGTTGTTCCATCAAGTCTTTGTCTACTTCATCGGGAAGTAATATCTCTGCTGGCTTTATATGTTCTTTTTTCATATAAAACTGTCCAATGAACGTCATTAAATCTTCAGATGCCTCTTTATAAAAAGGAAAAATGGAAACATCCCGTTCAATTAGCTTTCCTTGACGAATAAAGAACACTTGAACACACATCCATCCTTTATCATAAGCAAAGCCAAAGACATCGCGGTCAACGAGGTCACCAATCATCATTTTTTGTTTTTCAATAACGGTATCCATATGGGCAAGCGTATCACGTATTTCTTTTGCTCGTTCAAAATCCATATCTTCTGCTGCTTTCATCATTTTCTCAGTGAGCTGTCCTTTAATTTCATCATGGCCAGAGCGAAGAAATTTCGTAATATCTTGAACCATTGCTTGATTTTGCTCTTTTGTAACCTCTGACACACACGGAGCAAGACATTGTCCAATATGGTAGTATAAACAAACTTTATCAGGAAGCGTCCGGCATTTTCTCAGTGGATAAAGTCGATCCAGCAGCTTCTTTGTTTCATTTGCCGCTCCGGCATTTGGATAAGGGCCAAAATACTTCCCCCCATCTTTTTTCACTTGGCGAGTCGTAATCAGCCTCGGATGCTCTTCATTTGTAATTTTAAGATAAGGATAAGATTTATCATCCTTTAACATGACATTATATTTCGGGTCATGTTTTTTAATTAAATTCATTTCCAGGATTAATGCTTCAATATTTGATGAGGTAACAATATATTCGAAGTCAGCAATCTCACTTACAAGACGCTGTGTTTTTCCATCGTGTGAACCAGTAAAATATGATCGAACTCTATTTTTTAGTACTTTTGCTTTTCCAACATAAATAATTGTATTTTGCCGATCCTTCATTAAATAACAGCCAGGCTGATCAGGAAGAATCAATAATTTTTCTTTAATTTGACTCATCGTATTCCACCTCACCTTCTATTGTTCGCTAGAAGGCAAACAAATGCAAGTTAGAAAAACTGGAATTACACGAAATGTAAATAAAAGAAAAAGTGACCCCTTCATCCCTTTTCGAATAATGGAGTCACTCTAAGCTTTATAGATGTTTATTTAGAAGCTCAGCTAAAGCTTCTTTCGGTTGAAACCCAACTACTTGGTCGACAACTTCTCCATCTTTGAAAACAAGAAGTGTCGGGATGCTCATGACGCTGTATTTTCCAGCTGTCTCTTGATTCTCATCCACATCAAGCTTAGCAATTTTTACTTTATCGCCCATTTCAGAATCTAGTTCTTCAAGGACTGGAGCAATCATCTTACAAGGTCCGCACCACGGTGCCCAGAAGTCTGCAAGAACAACTCCTTCACTTGTTTCAGAAGCAAATGTTTGATCTGTTACGTTTACGATCGCCATATTAAAATCCTCCTTTTTTCCTTCACATGATAACTTCAGCACAATTATACCAAACACTTCCACTGCTGGCGAATTTATTGCTCACCCTTATTGTTTCCTGACTTTATCCCTTTTGATTCCCGTACTTTTTGTATTTTGCTTATTTCCGGAATCATTCCTCCCTTCTGCAACCACTAAAAAAGACGAAAATCAAAATGATTTTACGTCTTTTTTTCCACAACTAGCCTATTCCTTCAAACATTCTTCCCTTAACTTTTCACTAATACGTTCTTTAATTCTTCTGTTAAGATCGGTACTATTTCAAACAGATCACCAACGATGCCGTAATCTGCTATTTCAAAAATAGGAGCTTCTGGATCTTTATTAATCGCAACGATTACTTTGGAGTTTGACATCCCTGCAAGGTGTTGAATAGCTCCTGATATACCGATCGCAAAATATAAATCAGGTGTGACGACTTTTCCTGTTTGCCCAATTTGCAGCCCGTAATCGCAGTAGTCTGCATCACAAGCCCCACGGGAAGCTCCAACAGCTCCACCTAATAAATCAGCTAGCTCTTGAAGTGGTTCGAAGCCTTCTTTGCTTTTAACTCCCCTTCCTCCTGCCACAACTACATTTGCTTCAGAAAGGTCTACACCGCCTGTAGCTTTTCGTACTACATTTTTAATGGTTGTACGTAAGTCTTTGATTTCTACTGTAAGATTGGAGACATCCGCTTTTCGTGCAGGGTCCGGCTCAAGTGCAGCAATGTTATTCGGACGAATCGTTGCAAATACTACACCTTCCTTTACTTTTTTCTTTTCAAACGCCTTTCCTGAATAAATTGGACGCGTAAAAACAGAATCTTCTCCATCAAGTTCAACCGAAACAGCGTCTGAAACAAGACCTGCCTGTAACTTCATTGCAAGACGTGGCGAAACATCCTTGCCAATTGATGTGTGACCAAGAATAACTCCTTCCGGATTTTCAACATCAAACACTTGCAACAATGCTTGTTGATAGGCATCTGTTGAATAGCTTACCAAATCAGCATGATCAACAACGACAATACGATCAACCCCGTATTGAGCCATCTCCTCAGATAAACCGCTTACATTCCTCCCTAAAAGAACACCTACCACTTCTCCTCCATTGGCAACTGTTTTTCCTGCGGCTATTGCTTCAAACGAGACGTTGCGTAACTCTCCATCCCTAACTTCTCCAATGACAAGTACTTTTTTCGCCATATTGATCCCCTCCTATTTATATGACTTTCGCTTCAGATTTAAGTAATGATACAAGTTCTTTTACTTGAGCAGCAGAATCCCCTTCGAGAATTTTCCCTGCTTGCTTTTCTGGTGGTAAGAAGATTTCGACCGTTGTTGTTTTCGCTTCAACACCTTCTTCATCCAAGTCAAGATCATCTAAATCAAGTGTTTCCAATGGCTTTTTCTTTGCCTTCATAATCCCTGGTAATGAAGGATACCTCGGCTCATTAAGTCCTTGTTGCGCTGTAACAAGAACCGGAAGAGAAACGTCAATCGTTTCTTCGTCCCCTTCAACATCTCTGACAATTGTTGCTGTTTCATCAGCAACCGTCAACTTTGTGATCGTCGTTACTTGTGGAATGCCTAAAATTTCTGCCACTCTTGGGCCGACTTGACCAGAACCCCCATCTACAGCAACATTTCCACCTAAAATAATATCAGGCTCTTGATCTTTTAAATAAGCTGCGAGTAAAGTAGCTGTTGTAAATTGATCTAATTCATCTAATTCCTCACTGTCAATTAAAACAGCTTTATCAGCCCCCATTGCGAGTGCCATTCGTAGTTCTTTTTCTGCCTCTTCTTCACCAACAGTGATAACTGTCACTTCTCCACCATGTTCATCTCGCAAGACAATCGCTTCTTCAATTGCGTATTCATCGTATGGGTTAATGATAAATTCAACTCCGCTATCATCAATCTGGCCACCACTAATAGTAATTTTTTCCTCGGTATCGAATGTGCGTTTCATCAAAACAAAAATATTCATTTTCGTCCCTCCTAATATTCTTTTAAGATTACTAGTTTTAAAAGGTTGAAATTACCATTGTTATTATTCTATTGATAAATACCACTAAATCATGATTACTTCTTGTTTTTATTAAAGATTGGTTTGCGCTTTTCCATGAAAGCGTTAATCCCTTCTTTTGCATCATCCGTTTTAAATATTTGACCAAATAACTCAGCTTCACGAATCGAACCTTTTTCATGGTCATGAGGTTGATCATACAACAATAGCTCTAAAGTCATTTTGACTGCTATTTTGCTTTTTGCTGCTATTTTACTAGCTAGCTTTTGAGCTTCTTCTAAAAGAGTCTCTTCTGAAAATGTTGCATTCACTAGCCCTAGCTGCCTTGCCTCCAGACCGGTTATTGGGTCACTTGTTAAAAGCATTTCACAAGCTTTCGCTCTACCTACAAAACGAGGAAGCCTCTGACTCCCAGAAAACCCAGGTATTAGACCAAGCTGTAATTCAGGTAGCCCTAGTTTGGCATCCTCTGTTGATAATCGAATGTGGCATGCCATCGCAAGTTCCAATCCCCCTCCTAATGCAGCACCATGAATAACAGCAATAATTGGTTTAGAGAATTGTTCCATTCTGTCAAATAATTGTTGCCCACTTCTCGCAAGTTTTTCATGGTCTTCCTTGTCTGTTACTTGCGTAAACTCTTTAATGTCTGCACCAGCAGCGAAGAACCGTCCCTCTCCATTAATAAGAAGAACGTTTACCTCTTCCTTTGCTTCAAGCTCTGTCAAAGCTTGATCAAGTTCTTTCAAGACAGCTCTTGACAAAGCATTAGCTGGTGGCCTTTGTAATATAATTGTAGCAATCCGATTACTAATATTAACTTTTATAAACTCCACATTCTCACTCCTATCATGAAGGTTTCGAACGAAGTCCGCCGAGTAGCATTTTGTGAATTGGAACAGCTAACCCGCTTAAATCATACTTGCACTCTTTCATTACCCAGTTTGTCACTACCTCATCAATGGTTCCAAATATCATTTGCCTTGCTAATCGATTATCTAAGTCTTCAAGAAAAAATCCATTTGATTTTCCCTCAGTTAATAATTCATCTACTAACAATAAATACCCTTTTAAAATATCGTTAATTTTCAAGCGAAGATCTGTATTGGATTGACGTAATTCAAGTTGTGTAACGATCGCCAAATGATGATCTTGTTCTAGTTGTTCTAGATGTTTTGTAATGAGTAGTAAAAACTTATCTTCAATTGATAAATCTTCTGTAATCTGGTTACGAATAATCTGTACAAAATTACCCATTTTTTCCTCAAATAGTGATGTAAGTATATCTTCCTTATTTTCGAAATATAAATAAATGGTTCCGTCTGCCACACCAGCTTCTTTCGCGATTTTGGAAACTTGAGCTTGATGATAGCCGTGATTTGCAATCACTTTTACTGCTGCATCTATAATCTGATTATATTTAGGTCCTTTTTTCTTTCCCACTGTTGTCTCTCCTTTGCTGTGAATGAATATTCATTCATATTTCTTATTTTAGTGAAAAAGAAAATTAATGTCAATGATATCCTTGTAATTTTCGGTCAGATTAACTTGTTTTTTCTTTCCTTAGCTTTTGCTTTTCTTCGTCTATTAATACTCGTTTTAATACTTTGCCAACCATCGTTTTAGGTAATTCATCTCTAAATTCATACTTCCTCGGAATTTTATATGCTGCAAGATTTTTTCGACAATAAGCAGTTAACTTTTCTTCTGTTAACGTTGAACCTTCTTTTTTTACAACGAATACTTTCACCGTTTCACCACGATATTCATCGGGGATTCCTATCGCAACAGCCTCTTGAATGTCTTCATGATTATAGAGTACTTCTTCAATTTCTCGTGGATAAATGTTAAATCCGCCGGCGATAATCATATCTTTTTTTCGGTCGACAATATAAAAATATCCTTCTTCATCCATATACCCCATATCTCCAGTTAGAAGCCATTCTCCATTCATCGCTGCTTTTGTATCTTCAGGACGATTCCAATACCCCTTCATCACTTGTGGACCACGAATAGCTAATTCGCCAACTTCACCAAGCTCCGCCGGTTCTCCTGTCTCCATCGACAATATTACCGCTTCGGTATCAGGCCACGGAAATCCAATACTTGCTTCTTTGCTCTTCCCCCATACCAAATTACAATGAGTTACTGGTGATGCTTCTGTCAACCCATACCCTTCCACAAGCTTTCCACCGGTCAGCTTCTCAAAACGCTGTTGTACATCAACAGGTAATGATGCCGAACCACTTATACATGCTTTAATTGAAGAGAGATTGTACTTTTGAATATCGTGTTGATTAACTAAGCCAATATACATTGTTGGTGCACCTGGAAAGGATGTGATCTTTTTATTTTGAATAACCTTCAAGATTTGTTTTGGATCAAACTTTGGTACAATGTGTAGCTCATTTCCCATTGACAAGGTAAGATTCATGCATGTAGTCATCCCATATACATGAAAGAAGGGTAGTGCAGCTAGTGTTCGTTCTTTTCCCTCCTCTAACTTGTATAACCAATGGCGACATTGAATTGTATTGGCAACTAAATTTTGATGGGTAAGCATAACTCCTTTTGCAACACCTGTTGTTCCACCTGTATATTGCAATAGAGCAAGGTCTTCTTTTGGATTTATACATACATTTGGCCGCTCGTCTGATCCAGACTGTACTAATTGTACAAAGCGGTGTGTTTTCTCATTGTATAAGATGTCTACTTTTAATCCTGTATTCTTTTTTTGAATAAATGGGTAAAATAAGTTTTGTGGAAATGGCAGATAATCTTTGATAGCGGTTACAATTATATGTTCTAGTTTTGTTGATTTCCTGACCTTCATTACTCTTGGATACAATAAATCCAGACACAAGATGATCTTTGCTCCTGAATCAACTAATTGATGCTCTAATTCTCGTTCGACATATAATGGATTTGTTTGAACTACGATTCCACCAGCCATTAACGTTGCGAAATAGGCAATCACTCCTTGAGGACAATTAGGTAGCATGATGGAAACTCGTTCACCTTTTTGTAAGCCTAGCGTTTGTAATTGATTTGCAAAGCGCCTGACAGATTGATCGAACTCTCTATATGTAAGCGACTTACCCATGAATTCAAGCGCTACATGATCAGGGAAACGATGGCCAGCCAGCT
Source organism: Halalkalibacter flavus (assembly GCF_036663575.1). Taxonomy (NCBI): domain Bacteria; kingdom Bacillati; phylum Bacillota; class Bacilli; order Caryophanales; family Bacillaceae; genus Halalkalibacter; species Halalkalibacter flavus. The sequence continues at coordinate 66,130 of NZ_JAWRVK010000003.1, read as the reverse complement.
CCACTAATTCGTGTAGAGAAAAATTAGGATACTCAATATTGAAGTTGGTATTTCTGTGTGGTAATGTTCTAGCCAATTCTTCTTAACTTCGTTTAACAAGTAAATAGCCTCCTTCTTACTCTCCTCTCATTTTATATTCATCCTCTCTCCTCCATTGTAATGAATGTTCATTCATTTTTAAATAGATTTTCAGTGATTTTTTTATTTTTCTTGCCTCGTTGATGATTTCGTTATTTGAAATTCGTTTTTTAAAAAAGTATCAGGGTTATCCAAAAGGAAGAAATACGACCTTTGGAATAACCCTTCTAAATAGAAATAATGATATATATAAAATTTCCCTACTTCTTACTCATTACTTGCTTTTTGTTCTTCTGCAAGCTTTTCTTTTTCTTCTTCTACAAGAACACGCCGCAAAATCTTACCTATTAATGTCTTCGGTAATTCATCCCTAAACTCATAATATTTCGGTACTTTATAAGCAGCCAAATGCTTTCTACAATATTGGTCTAACTCTTTTTCTGTAAGAGTTCTTCCTTCTTTTAAGACAACAAATGTTTTCACAGTTTCTCCGCGATACTCATCAGGAACACCAATCACAACAGCCTCCTGTATCGCTTCATGTTCATAAAGAACTTCCTCAATCTCTCTTGGATATATATTGAATCCACCAGCAATGATCATATCCTTTTTACGATCAACGATATAGAAATAGCCCTCTTCATCCATATAGCCCATATCACCAGTTAAAAACCAATCCTCTTTAAATACTTGTGCAGTTTCTTCTGGACAGTTCCAATAGCCTTTCATCACTTGTGGTCCACGAACAGCTATTTCTCCAACCTCTCCAACTTCACATGATTCGCCTGTTTCTGCTGAAATAACTGTTACATCCGTATCTGGCCAAGGGATACCAATACTTCCATTCTTCCTTTTTCCCCAAATCGGATTGGCAACAGCTACTGGAGATGTTTCTGTGAGTCCATAGCCTTCTACAAGTTTTCCTCCTGTTAATGACTCAAATTTTTGCTGCACTTCTAAGGGGAGTGGAGCTGCCCCACTTAAACAAGCTTTGATTGATGATAGATCATAATTCTTAATTGTTGGGTCGTTAATTAACGCGACATACATTGTTGGCGCGCCTGGAAAAAGGGTGATTTTTTGTTTTTCTATTGTTTTTAACGCCTCTTTTATGTCAAACTTTGGAAGAATAACCGTTGTAAATCCATTCATAATGCTTAGATTCATACAAACTGTCATTCCATAAACATGGAAAAATGGCAATACAGCCAACATTTTTTCTTTACCTGGTGTTGTTTTGTATGTCCAATGAATACACTGCATTGTATTTACTACTAAATTTTGGTGAGAAAGCATAACTCCTTTTGCCGGTCCTGTTGTTCCACCTGTATATTGGAGGAGTGCTAAGTCCTCAACAGGGTCCATTTCTATAGTAATTTCTTTAGTTGTGCCGGCTTTTAGAAAAGGTTTAAATTCGATTGTATTTGAATTATAGACAACCTCTACTTTAATGCCTGTATTTTTCTTTTGAACGAAGGGATAGAGTACGTTTTTAGGGAAAGGAAGATAGTCTTTAATACTTGTAACAATGACATATTCTAAATTGGTTTTTGAACGCACCTTTTGAACACGTGGAAAAACTAGATCTAGACAAACGATTACTTTTGCCCCAGAATCGATAAGCTGATGTTCCAGCTCTCTTTCAACATAGAGCGGATTGGTTTGAACGACAACTGCCCCAATCATGAGAGCACCGTAATAACTGATGACTCCTTGTGGACAATTCGCAAGCATGATAGCTACTCGATCTCCTTTTTTCACACCAAGTGATAGCAATTGATTAGCAAATTTCTTTGATTCTTCATATAACTCTTTGTAAGTTATATCCTTCCCAAGAAAATGCAAAGCATCATGATTTGGAAATTTCTCAGTCGATCGCCTCAAATAGTCATGCAAGCAACTTTCATCATACGAAATTGTGGGCGGTACCTCTTCAGGATAGCTTTGTAACCAAACCTTATCCATTGTCGTCAACACTATCTCCTCCTTGCCATCTTGTATTTACTCCTTTCTCATCGTTCATTCTCCTCTTCTCTATTCTATTGCAAACGCTTACAGTTTTGTATACCTTTTTATGTATTTTTGAAATTTTCTTAAATATTTTGACCTATATGATGAAAAAGGCTACTGAAAATATCACCTTCTTCAGAAGCCTTCTTTATTCTTGTTGTATAAAATAGTTTCAAATCCTCAACAAAAAAGCAGACTTACTTGAACTATAGACAAGCCTGCTTTCAATTTCTTAAGGAGCAAAAAAGAGCATAAATATAATTCCTGCTACGATAAATGCACCACAACTAACATATAAAATTTTCATTAAAAGCTCCACATGTATGACTCCTTTATCTAGCAATAATACTTGCTCCGATGACGTATGACAATCCAATTGAAATCACCATCGCAATAAAACCAACGGCCCGATTACCACGTTTTATTTCTTCGTCTACTTTAAAGCCTGGTGTTAAAAACTCAAACACAAAGTAACTTACAAGCAATAAGAAGAAACCTAAGACGCCCCAAGCGAGCATCATTAACATCGAATCAGAATATCCAATGGAATGTCTAAATATATTAGCCACCCCAAAAATTTTGCCTCCTGTCGCTAAGGCAACAGCGACATTTCCATTTTTGATCTCATCCCAGTTTCGATATTTCGTTACTGTTTCAAAGATCGTTAAAAACAGAATCAGGGCCAGAAGAGAGACGCTATAGTATGCTGCTGTTCGCATCCATTCATTTTCAAGTAGTACGTCCATATCAATCGCCTCTTTTACTTCAATTCAACGACCGTATTTCCAAGGCCGCCTTCGTTCATACCGCCATCTCGTTCTCCTTTTACGTGGGGGTGTTTTTTTAGGAGCTGCTTTACACCTTTACGAAGTGCCCCGCTCCCTTTTCCATGAATGATTGATACTTGATGGTATCCAGCTAATAATGCGTCATCAATATATTTTTCGACAAGAAGCATTGCATCTTCAAATCTTTCGCCACGAAGATCTAACTCTGCTTTCACATGAGATTCTCCCCCTCTTATCATCGCAAGAGGTTTCGTTTCTACTGGTTTCGGACGATCTAATAGCTGAAGATCATCCTTTTTCACTTTCATTTTCATAATCCCCATTTGGACTTGGAATTCTTGGTCACTAATTTTTTCTACGACAAAACCTTTTTGTCCAAAACTAAGGACCTTTACTTCATCACCAGGCTGAATGTTTTGTTTCGCTTTTGCTGCATCTTTTTTGATCTTCTTTTGTTTTGACGTTAATTTTGGCGTTGCTTTTTCAAGATGCTTCTTCGCATCGATAATTTGATGCTCTTTCACAGATAGCCCTGCTTTTTGCATTTCTCTTAATTCACCAATAATAAATTCAGCTTCTTCCTTCGCTTCTTTTACTGCTTTTTCTGCTTTTTCTTCTGCTTCTTTGAAGATGCGCTCTTTTTCCCGCTCTAGTTGATCAAGTTGTTTAATAAGATCTTCACGTAATTTTTCAGCCTCGACACGTAGAGAATGAGCTTCTTCTCTTTCGGTTTCTGCCGACTTTTGGCTCGTTTCTAATGAGGTAATCATTTTTTCAATTTGGTTTGTTTCGCTATCAATTTGTTCCTTCGCTCTTTCAATCACTCGCTCATCCAAACCTAATCTTCTAGAAATCGCAAATGCATTACTTCTTCCAGGTACTCCAATCAAAAGACGATACGTTGGTCTTAATGTCTCTACATTAAATTCTACACTTGCATTCATCGCTCCCTCACGATTATATGCATAGCCTTTTAGTTCACTATAATGCGTTGTCGCTACCACACAGGCACCGCGATTATATACATCGTCCAAGATCGAGATAGCCAGTGCTGCCCCCTCTGTCGGGTCTGTACCTGCTCCTAATTCATCGAATAATACTAGACTTTGGAAATCAACTTTCCCCAAAATGTCTACAATGTTTGTCATATGAGAAGAGAACGTACTTAAACTTTGTTCGATTGACTGTTCATCGCCAATATCAGCAAAAACTTGCTTAAATACCGCTAATTCAGATTCTTCTTCTACTGGGACGTGCAAACCCGATTGTGCCATCAGAGTAAGCAAACCAACCGTCTTTAACGTAACCGTTTTTCCTCCAGTATTGGGCCCAGTTATAATAAGTGAGCGATATTCGCCACCAAGTTCAACGTCAATTGGTACTACTACACCTTCATCTAATAATGGATGGCGTGCTCTTTTCAAATACATATAGCCATTTTCATTTAGCTTTGGCTCAGTTGCTTTAATTTGCTGAGCATAGCGTGCTTTCGCAAAAATAAAATCTAATGCAGCAAGAATCGTTAAGTTATGCAAAAGGGGATCAGCAACCTCAGCGACCTGATTTGAAAGCATCGCTAAAATTCGTTCAATTTCTTGCTTCTCTTTCACTTTCGCCTCGCGCAATTGATTGTTTAACGTGACAATGGCTTGTGGTTCGATAAATAATGTTGCTCCAGAACCAGATTGATCATGAACAATTCCTCCAAACGAACTGCGATATTCCTGTTTCACAGGAATGACAAAACGATCATTTCGAATGGTAACAATCGCATCTGATAACATCTTTTGTGTATTTGAGGACCTTGTAATACTCTCTAATTTAGAGCGGACCGCCGCTTCGTAGCTGCGCACTTGCTGCCTAATCGTTCTAAGCTCATGACTTGCTGAATCCAGAACGTTCCCATTGTCGTCTATGCATTGTTTTATTTCACGCTCAACATCAGTTAATGGTTCCACTTGCATAGCATAGTCATAAAGTAACGGTAACTCAATTTCTTCTTCTTCCACCATTGTTGTGATAAACTTTTTAAGCCTGCGACCTCCATAAATCGTGCTAGCAATGGAAATTAACTCATTTGCTGCGAGAGATCCTCCTATCTTTGCTCGTTTGGCATTTGCTGCAACATCAGTAATCCCACCAAGTGGAGCTTGGCCTTTTAACCTTAAGGCTTTTGCCCCTTCTGCTGTTTCATGCTGCCATACTCGCACTTCTTCTATATTCGTTGACGGTTGTAATTGATCAATTTTTTGCCTCCCTAAAGAAGATGATACATGATCAAGCAACTGTCTTTTCATTTTTTCAAATTCTAATACTCGTAACACACGTTCCATAGACGTAACTCCTTCTTAGTCACAGGGGCATAAGTCAATTAGAAACAACTCATCCACCCTATCTCCTTTTATATAAGAGTACCTTTTAATGAGAGTCAGGAATTTATCCTTCCTACCTGTTAAGAAAAGCTTGTAGTTTTTCTAATGACCAAGTATTAATGACGGAATCTGGTCTTAGCATCGCTTTTCTTGCCACTGAAGTACCGTAAGACATAAGCTCCAGGGATTCCTTATTATGTGCATCTGTATTAATGGCTAGAACGACACCTGCTTCTTCTGCCTTCTTTAACCAATATGCCGATAAATCCAATCGATGTGGATTGGCATTTAACTCAAGGGCCGTATTTGTTTCCTTCGCTAATTGTATAAGCATATCGACATCAACATCATAGCCATCACGTTTGCCAAGTAAGCGTCCCGTTGGGTGGGCAATTAAATCGACATGTTTATTTTCAAGTGCCATTCTTAAACGGTTCATAATCGTTTCGCGGTCTTGCTGGAATGATGAGTGAATCGCCGCAATGACAAAATCTACATCTGCTAAGATCTCATCATCATAATCAAGTGTACCATCAGGTAATATATCCATTTCAATTCCTGTTAATATCCTAAAGTCATCATACTCTTCATTTAATTTCTTTATTTTCGCATGTTGTTCTTTTAATCTTTCAACCGTTAGTCCATTAGCAACACGTAAAAATTTAGAGTGGTCCGTGATGGCAATATACTCATATCCCTTTGATCTTGCAGCTTTCACCATATCTTCAATTGAGTGAGCTCCATCACTCCACGTCGTATGCATGTGCAAGTCACTTCGGATATGTTCATCTGAAATGTAAGTAGCAGGAATATTCATTAGTATTTCTGCTTTTTCTACTTCCCCTTGGTCTTCCCTAGCTTCAGGAGGAATAAATGCAAGCTGAAAATGTTCGAAAAACTCTTCTTCTGTAGAAAATGTTTTAATCTCGCCAGTCTCAAGATTTTCGACCCCATACTCACTAATTCGTTCTCCTCGTTGTTTAGCAAGTTGACGCATCTTAACATTATGATTTTTCGACCCTGTAAAGTGATGAAGAGTCGTTGCAAACTCTTCTGGTAGTACTAATCTAAAATCAATCGATATCGGAAATTCACCTGTAATTTCAACAGAGACTTTTGTATCCCCACTTGCAACTGTTTTGCTAATTCCGTCTAGATTTAGGAGGCTAGCCTTCACTTTTTCTGGCTCAGTTGTTGCAATAATAAAATCAAGATCTTTCACGGTTTCGCTTATTCTGCGCAAACTTCCTGCACGCGAAAAACGTAATACACCATCCATTTTTTCTAGAGCTCGTTCAACTGCTTGAGCAATAGGTAATACAACAGGAAGTGCCAAGCGTTCTGGACGGGTACTTGCCTCTTGAATGGCAAATAGAATTTTCTCTTCCGTTTTCTTCCCAAATCCAGCGAGCTGCTGAACTTTTTTCTCTTCACATACTTGCTTGAGTGTATCAACACAAACAACATTAAGTTCTTTATATAGTTTTCCAATCTTTTTGCCACCTAATCCTTGAAGCTTCAGCAGTGGCAATAAACCAGAAGGTACCTCTTCTTGCAATTGTTTAAGTAAGGAACATTCTCCAGTATTCTTAAGTTCTGTAATGACCTCAGCTGTTCCTTTCCCAATGCCAGCAAGAGAGGCTGGATTGTCAATCTCATCTAACGTACGCTCATCAGACTCTAATGCAAGTGCCGCTTTTCGGTAAGCTGATATTTTAAAGGGGTTATCCCCTTTGATCTCTAAATAAGTCGCAATGGTCTCTAAGTAACCAATTACATCTTTCTTGTTCATCTTCATCGTCCCTTTCTTCTATCCTCCATCATACCGATAGTTAGCAGAGAAAATCAACGCATGTACATAAGAGCCGCGCATGCGGCCTTTTCTTATTCGAGTAAACTGTAAGGCTTCTGCGAAAGATCCCTGTTAGGTTCTCTTACCTTTTTAAAAAAAGGCACAGAAAAAGGTCGTTTTCACCTTTTCAGTGCCCTTTAAACAATGAACTTTCAAAAAATGCCTGCTATTCGTTATAGTTGATTATTTATCCATAGCTCTTTCAACCAATTAGAGAGAAAAGGTGTATGATTAAGCATGACTTGAGCAACGATGGAGCGTTGCATTACATCCTGAACAACCTCAATTGGTAATAATGCTACAACAAATAAAACAACAAACAAGATGAGATACGTCTCTACGAAACAAAGGATTCCGCCCAATAATTGATTAATAGAACGTAAAATTGGCAAATGTGCAAGAAAATCCAACATAGAACCTAACAAATGCAGGACAATCTTTGTACCAAAGAAAAGTATAGCAAAGGCAATCCCCGAATAATATACACTTTCAGCATCAAACGTATTAATTATCATGCCAACTGTACTATCGGAAGAAAATTGCGGGTATGGGACCCATAAACGAATGTACGAGGCAAATTCTCCAAAGTATGTATACGCTACAATAAGAGCTACAACAAAACTAATTAAATGAATAATTTGAAGAATGAAACCTCTTCTTCTACCAATAAAGAAACTACAAAATAAGATAAATAGAATAAGAAAGCTAAGCATGTTAATCGTCTCCTGTCGATCTTTCTTCGTTGACTTTTTCGTTTAACATTTCATTTTCCTTCTGTAACTTTACATAATCATCAACAATATTTACAGCTGTTAGTACCGCTAAACGTGTTGTATCAAGATACGGATTACGTTTTTTTATTTCTCTCATTTTCTGATCCACTATACGGGCGACATCTTTTACATATGCCGGAGGCTCTTCACCGACGACTGTGTACTGTTGACCATATATTGAAACAGTTATCCGTTGCTTTTTCTTTTGCTCTGCCACGGAAAAGCCTCCTATCTATCAGTAAAAATGCGATGTTGAAATTAGCCATAAAAATACCATCTTCTATCATACCATGAAGGTTCTTTTAAGGAAATACAGTGTTTCAAAAAATGTGATATATTTAGTCATTTTTCGCTCTAATAATCTAAGAGTATACATATTACAAACCGCACTAAGTTATTACTTATTATATATAGTAAAAAGGCTGTTGAGCGGTATTTACTCAACAGCCTCATTCTTTATCCTCTTAATGAAGCTCCTACTTGTTCTTCAAGCATCTTTAATACTTCTGTATGAGCTTTTATTACTTCTTCATCAGTTAATGTTCTCTCAGGATCAAGATACGTTAATGAGAAGGCAAGTGACTTTTTCCCTTCTTCCATATGTTCGCCTTCATAAAGATCAAAAAGTCGAACGTCATGTAACAATTCTCCACCAGCCCAACGAATAACTGCTTCCACTTCTCCAGCTGAACGGTGTGTATCTACGACAAGGGCAATATCACGAACCATAGCAGGATATCGTGGCAACGACTTGTAAATAACTGAATTCGTTTCATGCGTTAGCAGTGATTCAAGTTCAAGTTCATAGACGTATGTTTCTTTTAGCCCTAATTCCTTCTGTAGGGCCGGGTGAACTTGACCTACAAATCCAATTTCTTTTCCGTCTAGCTTAACAAGTGCCGTTCGCCCTGGGTGTAAGTCAGGTAGTTTTGCTTGTTCAAAAACTATTTTCTCAAAGACTCCTAGCTGTAAGAACATCTCTTCGAGGATGCCTTTCACAACAAAGAAATCAACTACTTTTTTCTCTCCTTGCCAATTATGTTCATGCCATAGCCCGGTCAATGCACCTGCAACCATTTCACGTTCAGTAGGTTGTTTTGTTAATGTCTCTTCATCTGTTAAGAAGATCGAACCAATTTCAAATACATGTACATTGTGATTTTTACGGTTTACGTTATAACTAAGAACATCAAATAAGTGTGGGATCAAGCTTGTACGCATCGTACTACGATCCTCACTCATTGGCATTGCTAAACGCACTGAGCTTGTTTGATTCGTTTCAAAAGCAAACCCTTTTGCCTTTTGGGGACTTGTTAATGAATACGTAATAACTTGAGAGAGTCCAGAACGCTCTAACACACGGCGGACATGACGTCTCTTTTTCTGATATTCTGTCAAAGCTCCTTGAGTTGTTGCACCAACTGGAAGAGTGGTCGGAATATGATCATATCCATATAATCTTGCTACTTCTTCCATTAAGTCTTCTTCAATTTGAATATCAGCGCGGCGAGAAGGGATTGTAACATGTAAGACGTTGCCATCTTGTTCATACGTAAATCCTAACCGTGACATGAACGATGCGGCTTCCTCGATTGTTACATTCATTCCTAAACGATTATTAACTCTTTCTAGATCAAGGCGAACTGTAGCCATATCATAAGAAAGTAGATCTTTTTCAACAACACCAGATACAATCGTACCTCCTGTTAATTCAGCAATAAGAGCGGCTGCTCTTCTACCCGCTGCAAGTACTCGGTCTTGGTCAACACCCTTTTCGTATCTTGTACTAGCATCACTTCTTAGCCCTAAATCTCTTGATGCTTTACGGATTGTTGATCCTTTGAAATAAGCAGCTTCTAAAAGGACTGTCGTTGTCCCTTCATGAACTTCAGATGTTGCCCCACCCATGACACCAGCAATAGCGACAGGCTCTTTGCCATTTGTTATGACAAGATGATCATTCGTAAGCGTCCGCTCTTGATCATCTAATGTGACAATTTTTTCTCCGTCATAAGCACGACGAACTAGTACTTCTTTGGAGCCGAAGCGGTCATAATCAAATGCATGTAACGGTTGACCATATTCAAGTAACACATAATTCGTTACATCAACGACATTACTAATTGGACGGATTCCTGCTGCCATCAGACGATTTTGTAGCCACAGAGGTGATGTACCTACTTTCACGTCTTTAATCATAATCGCACCGTAGTAAGGATTATCTTCTGTTGCTTCCACCTCTACGTTAATGTAGTCAGTAGCAGATTCATCATTTGTTACAACTTCAATATTAGGAAGAGTCACTTCTCGCTCATATAGAGCTCCCACTTCATAAGCTACCCCTAACATATTTAAGCAATCTGAACGATTTGGTGTTAAATCCAATTCTAATACTTCATCATCCAAGTTAAGTGCGGCAAGGGCGTCACTACCAACTTCAACTAGATCTTGGAAAACATAAATCCCTTCAGAGAACTCCTTTTGGACAAGTTTCCCTTCGATCCCTAGCTCTTGTAAGGAGCAAATCATTCCTTGTGACACTTCTCCACGTAATTTTGCTTTTTTTATTTTAAAGTTACCAGGAAGAACCGCTCCTACCTTTGCAACTGCGACATGCTGTCCGGCTGCGACATTCTTTGCACCACAGACAATTTGAACGAGTTCGTCTTCACCAATATCAACTTGACAAACATTCAGTTTATCTGCGTTTGGATGTTGTTCACATTCTTTCACATATCCAACAACTACTCCTGAAATTCCTTTATTTAATTGATGAACAAAATCAATTTCAATCCCGCCACGCGTCATCTTTTCTGCAATCTCACTCGCCGAAAGGTCTTTCACATCAATGTAATCTTGTAACCATTTATAAGAGACTAACATAATTTTTCCTCCTTACACCCGTTTGAACTGCGCTAGAAAACGTACATCATTTGTATAAAAATGACGAATGTCATCAATATCATATTTAAGCATTGCTAATCGCTCAACACCCATACCAAAGGCAAATCCACTGTATTTCGCAGAGTCAAATCCACTCATTTCTAATACTCGTGGATGAACCATTCCCGCACCTAACACTTCAATCCAACCTGATTGCTTACATACACGACAGCCTTTTCCACCGCACATTCCACAAGAAACATCCACTTCTACAGAAGGCTCTGTAAATGGGAAGAAACTTGGACGCAAACGAATTTCTCGATCTTCCCCAAAGAATGATTTGGCAAATTGTTCTAATACCCCTTTTAAATCACTCATGCGGACATTCTCATCAACAAACAAACCTTCTATTTGCATAAATTGATGTGAATGAGTTGCATCATCATCATCGCGACGAAAAACTTTTCCTGGACAAATGACTTTTACTGGGCCTTTTCCTTTATGTAATTCCATCGTTCTCGCTTGAACAGGAGACGTATGTGTTCTCAGTAACAATTCTTCTGTGAAATAAAAGGAATCCTGCATGTCTCGTGCTGGATGGTCTTTTGGTAAGTTTAACGCTTCGAAATTATAGTAATCGACTTCAACTTCTGGACCTTCTGCGACAGAGAAACCAAGTCCTAAAAATGCCTCTTCTACTTCTTCAACTACTTGAGTTAACGGGTGTGTAGAGCCACTATGAACTGGACGCCCAGGTAATGTCACATCAATACTTTCACTTGCAAGTTGCCGTTCAATGGCTGCATTTTCTAATTCCTTTTCTTTTCGTTCAACTTGTTCTTTGATAGCATCTCGTACGTCATTAGCCATCTGGCCAATGACCGGACGCTCTTCTGCTGAGAGTTTCCCCATTCCACGTAAGACCTCTGTAATGGGACCTTTTTTACCTAAATATGCCACTCTCACATCCTGTAATGCTTTTACATCTTCAGCAACATCGACCTTTGCCAACGCCTCATCACGCAAGGCTTCTAAACGTTCACGCATCATTTTTCCTCCTTCAAAATAACCATTCTCACTTAAAAGGGTAACCTCCAAAAAATATTGGCCAAAATAAAAAGCCTTCGCTCCCGCAAAAGGGACGAAGACTCGTGGTACCACCCTTATTAATGAAGAGGGAATCCCTCTCATTATCTTCATTGCTCTAACGGTCGAAACCGGGATCACCTTCACAAGGTTGTACTTGTGGTCCAGTGCCTGCTCCAGAGTGAATTCGGTTTTCCCTTCCATAAAAATGCTTTCAGTCTAAGGCATCTTCTCCCTGAATGGTGGTTAAAAACGTACTACTCTCTTTCTTAGCATTTTAAAAATATATTGATTTATTTATTATAGTGAATATACTTTCTTCATGCAACCATCTTTGCCATTATCCCCTCAAATAATACAGCAAGATGCCTGCAGCAACTGAAACATTTAATGACTCTGCTTGACCATGTATCGGAATATAGATGTTTTGGTCTGTTTTTTCTAGTAAAGGTTGGGCTACGCCCTCTCCCTCGTTTCCCATAATGAGTGCAAAATGAGATTGAGGTTGGATAGCAGAATATGAGCTTGCCTCATTTAATGCTGTCCCAAAAACAGGGATGGATGACTCTTTAAAGGCATCAATCCATTTTTCTAATTTTCCTTTGATAACTGGAAGGTGAAAAATCGAACCTTGAGTGGCACGAATCACTTTGCTATTAAAAACATCCACACTTCCTTCTCCAAGAATCACTCCCGTCATTCCAGCAGCATCAGCTGTTCGGATCATCGTACCGAGATTTCCAGGATCTTGAATTCGATCTAACAATAAATATTGCCCCGTTACCTTATCCACGTTAGGTTCAGTGGGAATGACACAAACAGCCGCTATCCCTTGAGGCGTTTCTGTCTCCGATAGTTCTTTCATTACTTGGTCGCTTACGATGATCACATCTTGGTCTTGCATCGATAATGATGAAGGCAAGACCGCCCCTTCTGTCATTAATATGTATTCTACGGCCATGTTAGCTTTAATAGCTTCCTCGACGAGGTGATACCCTTCGACGAGAAAACGGCCTGCTGTCTCTCTTCCTTTTTTCGTATGTAGCTTTTTCCAACGTTTTACATGCTCATTCTTAACTGAATCAATTCGTTTCATGCTCTACTCCTTTTAATCCTTCTTTCTCATTTCTTCATCATACCCATTTTTTTCGTCATAATCCAGTCCACGCTGTACATACTACAAATAGATTTAATACTATCACTTAAAGGAGTGCTGAAATATGAGTTTTAACTTACGCGGTGCCATCATGGCAAATATCAAAGGAAATTCACAGGATGAGGTAGAAGCAGTGATTGTTGACGCTGTTCAACGCGGCGAAGAAAAAATGCTTCCAGGTTTAGGTGTGATGATGGAAGTATTCTGGAAAAATGCAAGTGAGCAACAAAAAGACGAAGTTTGTCAGCAGATTAGTCAAGGATTGCAGTAATACTTGAAGAGGTTGCTCTCGCTTATGCTTGAGCAACCTCTTCTCGTTTAATCTAACAGTTGTTTAAGAAAACGTTATTTTCTCGACGGTGTCTTTATCAAGCTTTTTAATAACCTCAACGATGAGTTTCACTGCATTTTCGTAATCATCACGATGTAAGATAGCAGCATGTGTGTGTATATAACGAGTTGCTACTGTAATGGATAAAGCTGGAACACCATTTGCTGTTAAGTGAATGGCTCCAGAATCGGTACCACCACCAGCCATTGCGTCGAATTGATATGGGATATTATGCTCATCTGCTGTATCTGTCACAAAGTCACGTAAACCTTTGTGAGAAATCATCGATGCATCATACAAGACAATTTGAGGGCCATCTCCCATCTTTGCTAACGCTTCTTTTTCTGTTACACCTGGTGTATCTCCAGCTATCCCTACATCCACACCAAAACCAATATCAGGTTGGATTAAGTGTGCTGATGTACGTGCACCACGAAGGCCAACTTCTTCTTGTACGGTACCAACACCATACACAGTATTCGGGTGGTTCTCTCCTTGTAGACCACGGAGGACATCAATTGCAATAGCACACCCAATTCGGTTATCCCATGCTTTAGCCATTAATAGCTTTTCATTTTTCATGACTGTAAATTCGCAAACCGGAACGACTGAATCACCAGGACGTACTCCAAATTCCATTGCTTCCTCTTTACTTGTTGCACCGATATCTATAAACATATCTTTTTTATCAACGGGCTTCTTTCTTGCTTCAGGAGCTAGAATATGAGGAGGTTTTGAGCCGATTACTCCTGGAATATTTCCTTTATTTGTCATAACCGTAACACGCTGGGCTAGCATAACTTGTTCCCACCAGCCACCGACTGTTTGAAAGCGAAGAAATCCTTTCTCATCAATGCTAGTCACCATGAAACCAATCTCATCAAGATGGCCTGCAACCATGATTTTTGGTCCTTCGGCATTTCCTGTTTTCTTCGCAACAAGACTTCCAAGTTTATCTGTTGTTACCTCATCAGCAAATGGGCTAATGTATTTTTTCATTACCTCTCGAGCTTCACGCTCATTTCCAGGAACTCCATTTGCATCTGTTAAATCCTTTAACATTTGTAAACGTTCATCAAGATTTGTCATTATGTATAACCTCCTAAGTATCAACTATATTTTCAGTATACAGAAAACAATTTCGCTACTCAAATGAATCTAAAACAAGACTGCTAGTACCTACAAATTTAAAAAGGCTAATTCCATAAGGACACTAAAAAAGATCAACTTTCTCCTTTTTCAGTGGCTTCAATTTCATTTATCAATTCCCTAATACCCGCTATCTTGTCTTTCATGATTCACTTTATTCTTTACTAGATAAGCTTTTTCTACTTCTTCATTTGAAAAACCAAGTTGTTGACCTAATGAAAAAAATCCATCAACAAGTTGCTGAAATTTTTCTTGTGTCCGGTCAGCATCTAGTTCATGTGTTTGATTCATAATAAGAAGAAACTGATCAGTAACGCTTTGTCGTTCTTGATTATATTCTTTCACCGTAACCGAAGTAAGGTTTAATGTTAACCCTAGTGTCAAAATAAAGTGCAACCCGTCTACATATTCTTCTAAAATTACTGAACGTTCCGAGGATGACTTTCGGCTCCAATATTTAAAGCATCTTGTTTCATTGGCTAGTTCTGCGATTTCAACGATCAATGCAAGTAGTTGTTCCTTAAATAAATCTCGTCCTATCAGGTGATGCTCTTGAACAATTCGGTCATTAAGTTCTTTTTGAATGGCAAATAATTTCTGTATTTCCATAGACAATCCTCCTATCTATTTAATTATAACAATTTTTTTAAAAAACACGTAACCAAAGTCCAAGTGATTCGTATAACATAATAGCTTTACTTTATTAATAAACCTATGTCAAAATCAAAATACATTCCGATGATTTGTACCTCATAAGGAGGAGATTATTTATGGTAATTTTATTCCGTTTGTTGTTGTTAATCGCTTTATTTGTACTTGCTTATAGTGCGTTTAAGTACTTATTTCACCCACGCCGGAAACTAGAACAAGCACATGACCGAAAGCAATTTTTCTTTTATGACGACGACAATGAAGTCCGAAAAAATTTTCTAATCACATATAAAGGTGTTATGTTTGAAGGGGAAAAATATCTCGGAACGACAGAGCATTCCTTTGAAATTATTTCTATTTATGTTTGGGCAAAGCAAACGGACCAGCTAACGGGATTGAGCAAAGAAGACTTTCAATTTATTGCAGATGATATTCATTTACGTTACCCAAATGCTAAAGTTGAATGGAAAAGTCCAATTAAAGAACTACTTAAAAAATAAATAATTAAAAGGGGTGTCTCAAAGGTCTTTTTTCGACCTTTGAGACACCCTTTTTTTATGACGTTTCATATTATTTCACTTATTGTTTAGACGTTGAGAAGAAGTCATCCCATTTAATATTCGTTCGTTTTTTACGAAAAAACAAAAATAAAATCGCTAAAAATGTAGCAAAGACTACCGTACCAGCTAAAGGCAGTTCATGAATCATATCCCCAAATGCCGTATAGACCACTGCCGGTGGAATACTTACAAAAAAAGAATATTTCGTATATTCTTTTAAATTCTTTGTTGATTCAATCAAATACAATGAAACTAAATGAAAATGAATAAATGGCATCAACCTCATAATCATCATTTGGACAACTGTTAACTGATGCTTCTCTTTTAAAAATCTTTTTTTCAATTTCGTCAGTTTCTTTCGCATGCTCGGAAAAATATGAATGAGACCATAAAAGACAACACTTACTGCCGTAAGCCCTAATATTGAATAGATGGATCCATAAACCGTCCCAAATAGATAACCACCAAGTAGGCAAATGAGTAAGACAGGAATAAAAAATACTTGCCTAAAGACATGAAGTAAGACGAAAAACAGCGGAGCAAACCAACCACTTTGTTCTATTACTTGAAATGAACGCTCTAAAAACTCCTCCATTATTAGTCCCCCTCTCTCTAGTCTATGCCGAGACATTTAGTAAGATGAAGACAAGTACTGTAAATTGGATCACAATCATTAATGGAATTCCGATAGCAAAGCTTTTGTGCTTTGTTTTATGCCGAAACTTCTTCATACCTGCATAAATACCAACACTTCCTCCAACTAACGCTAACAGAAACAAAGTCCTTTCAGACACTCTTCTTTGACGATTTTTTGCTTTAGCCTTATCTATGCCCATTATAACAAATGCAAGGGTGTTAGCGAAAAGAATATAGATCGTTATGATCATTTTTAGATCCTCCTACCTTTTAGAAACATTGGAAAAAGCCGATCTTCCTTTTCCATTGCCTCTAGAAAACGTTATATTTCCGTTCCCATGAATTTAGACCTTTTTTGACAAAATAAAAAAACGCGACTATAAGCCGCGCTTTTTTATTTTTATGCATTAAGGCTTGCTTTTGCTTTTTCAGCAAGTTGTGCAAATGACTTTTCGTCAGTAACAGCAAGTTCAGCAAGCATTTTACGGTTCACATTGATATCAGCAAGCTTTAAACCGTGCATGAAACGGCTGTAAGAAAGACCATTCATACGAGCAGCTGCGTTGATACGAGTAATCCATAGCTTACGGAAGTCGCGTTTCTTGTTGCGACGATCACGGTAAGCATAAAGTAAAGACTTCATTACTTGTCCTTGCGCTGATTTAAATAATGTATGTTTAGAACCGAAATATCCTTTAGCTAACTTTAATACCTTCTTACGACGACGACGAGCGACATAACCGCCTTTTACTCTTGGCATCGAAGTTCCCTCCTTTTTCTATCAAAACGAAATCAATTATTTTTTGTACGTTAACATTTCGCGAATACGTTTGAAGTCACCAGAATGAACCATTCCAGCTTTGCGTAGTTTACGCTTTTGCTTTTGTGACTTGTTACCGAATAAGTGACTAGTGAATGCGTGTGAACGCTTAAGCTTCCCAGATCCAGTTTTCTTGAAACGCTTAGCTGCTCCACGGTGAGTTTTCATTTTTGGCATAACTCAGGTCCTCCCTTTAATCTTGTTTCAAGTTCAGATATTACTTCTCTGTTTTAGGAGCCAAAATAAGGAACATACTGCGTCCTTCCATCTTAGGCATCGCTTCAACTGTTGCAATATCTTCACATTCTTTTGCAAGACGCTCTAATACTTTCCGTCCAATTTGAGAATGAGTAATGGCACGTCCACGGAAACGGATCGCTGCTTTTACTTTATCTCCTTTTTCAAGGAATTTTCGAGCATTACGAAGCTTCGTATTAAAGTCATTATCTTCAATTGTCGGGCTCAAACGAACCTCTTTCACGTTGATAACCTTTTGTTTCTTACGCGCTTCTTTGTCTTTCTTTTGTTGCTCATAACGGAATTTTCCGTAGTCCATGATTCGACATACAGGTGGTTTCGCATTTGGAGCTACACAAACTAAATCAAGATTAACATTCTGCGCCATATCTAGTGCTTCTTGTTTCGTTTTCACACCAACTTGATCACCGTTTGCTCCAATAAGACGTACTTCACGTGCACGAATCCCTTCATTGACCAACATGTCTTTACTAATAATGAGCCACCTCCAAAGGATTTTAACGAATCAAAGCAAGGTTTGCATGGATATTGTGGTCCAATGCACCTTCATTCAAGTACAAAAAAAGTGTAGGCACACTACGCCCACACTTCGTCCATTCATAGAAATGAAACTGTTCATACCTGTAAACTGCATACGCGTCAATCAGGTGAGAAGCGGGCGCTTCTGCTTGCTTTGTTTCCAATGTTAAATTATTTACTCAATGACTATATCATAACCATCGAATCACGTCAACTCTTTGGTGGCCGACTTAATTATTCTACCTCCTGAAGTAGAAGAATGCAAGAGAATATTGCAAAAGGGTGATTTTCCCTTTTGCAATATTCTCGATGCGATGAGTGTAGCCGACGTTATCTCTTAAGCCTTTTAGGAGCGGTTTTCTCCTAAAAGGCGCACGGCGCGCGGAGCCATCGCAAACTTGTTCGCTCTCATAAAGATAAAAGGGTGATTTTCCCTTTTGCAATATTCTCTTCTACTTCCTAGCTTCTAACTTCATTTGCTCTACAAACTCTTCCAAAGAAACAGATGCAGAATCTTGCTCCCCATACTTACGGATGTTCACAGCATTTGCTTCCTTTTCCTTATCACCTAATACAAGCATATATGGAATCTTTTGCATTTGTGCTTCACGGATCTTATACCCAAGCTTTTCATCACGCTCATCAATTTCTACTCGAACTCCTACTGCTTGGAGCTCTTCTTGTACTTTCTTCGCGTATCCAAGGTGCACATCATTTGAAACAGGAATAATTTGTGCTTGTATTGGAGCTAACCAAGTCGGGAATGCCCCTTTGTACTCTTCAAGTAAAAAGGCAACAAAGCGCTCCATTGTTGATACAACTCCACGGTGAACAACGACTGGACGATGTTGTTGACCATCTTCTCCAACATAAGTTAAATCAAAACGTTCAGGTAATAAGAAGTCTAGCTGAACCGTTGACAACGTTTCTTCTTTTCCAAGTGCTGTTTTCACTTGAACGTCAAGCTTCGGACCATAGAATGCCGCTTCTCCCTGTGCTTCGAAGTACTCAATTCCTTCAAGTTCATTCATCGCATCCTTTAGCATGCTTTGTGCTTTGTTCCACATCTCATCATCATCAAAATACTTTTCAGTATCTTCAGGGTCACGATAAGACAGACGGAATTTATACTTTTCAATACCGAAGTCTTTGTAAACCTCTTGAATGAGTCGGACAACTCGTAAAAATTCATCTTTAATTTGATCAGGACGACAGAAGATGTGCGCATCATTTAACGTCATTCCACGAACACGTTGAAGTCCGGAAACCGCACCAGACATTTCATAACGATGCATCATACCAAGTTCAGCAATACGCAGCGGAAGTTGACGGTAACTTCTCATCTCCTGCTTGTATACCATCATGTGATGAGGGCAGTTCATTGGACGTAAAACAAACTCTTCATTATCGCGTTCCATAACAGGGAACATATCATCTTTGTAATGGTCCCAGTGTCCGGATGTTTTGTACAGCTCAGAGCTCCCTAAAATAGGTGTATAGACGTGCTGATAACCAAGTCGTTCTTCTTTATCCACGATGTAACGTTCAATGATTCGACGAACGGTTGCTCCCTTTGGTAGCCAAAGCGGCAGGCCTTGTCCTACCTTTTGCGATAAAGCAAAGATTCCTAGTTCCTTTCCTAGCTTACGATGATCACGCTCTTTTGCTTCTTCAAGTAAGCGGAGATGTTCTTTTAAATCTTCTTTGTTAAAGAACGCTGTGCCGTAAATCCGTTGAAGCATTTTATTTTTGCTGTCTCCACGCCAGTATGCACCAGCTAAGCTTAATAACTTAAATTCTTTAATTTTATTCGTTGATGGGATGTGTACTCCGCGACAAAGGTCAAAAAATTCACCTTGCTCATAAATTGTAAGCATTTCCCCTTCAGGAATTGCTTCAATAAGCTCTAACTTGTACTCATCGCCGATTTCTTTATATTTTTGAATTGCTTCCTCACGTGATACTTCGGTACGTTTCACTTCAAGATTTTCTGAAATAATACGCTTCATTTCCTTTTCAATCTTCGGAAGGTCTTCAGGTGTTAGTGACTCTTCTGAATCGATATCATAATAGAACCCACCTTCAATAACGGGGCCTACACCTAACTTCACATCTTTGTATAAACGTTTGATCGCTTGAGCCATTACATGAGCTGTACTGTGACGAACAATTTCAAGTGCCTCTTCAGAATCAGGTGTCACGATGGCAATTTTCCCATCTTCCGTAATTGGTGTACGTAAATCAAGTAATGTATCATTCAATTTTCCGGCAATTGCCTTCTTTTTTAACCCTGGACTAATCGACGCTGCAATCTCTTCTGTCGTCGTTCCACTTGGAAACTCCTTGACTGCACCATCTGGAAACGTAATCTTAACATCGGCCATGCTTGTCCACTCCTTCTTAATCTAAAATAAAAAACACCCATCCCTCCATATAGAAGGGACGAGTGTAGTTCGTGGTTCCACCCTTGTTCAAGATCGTTTTATTTTCACAAGAAAACAAAATCAATCTCCTCAAGATACAAAATAACGGTTGTTACCGGCGCCAGATATTCCACTTGTGTGTTTCCCTGCCGCAGTTCAGAGGTGGTAAGAACGTTATTCTAGTTAGGAAGCTCTCAGCAAATGCTTCCTTCTCTGAAAACCGATACAACGCCTCATGTCCTCATCAAGACTCTTACATGTTTGACTGTGATATGTAGTATTATAGGGAGCCTTGTTTAGAAAATCAAGTGGCAATAAAAAAATGGCGCAGCCGCTCTATTTTATTTACAAAATTAACTCCATTCTTTATCATATGCTTTTAACGGATAAAGCTTCATACGTTCCTGAAAAATTGCTTGAATTGATAAAATCACTCCATGGTCAGGGTCATCTGAGAAGACATGAACAAGTCTTGGCACCATGCTTACTAAAGGACTAATAACCATATCTTCTATATCTACCTCTTGTTCAAAAACGAGATCGTCCTGAAGATGGAACAGCAATTCTTCTCTTGTCATTCTACGAAAATGTTCATCATAGAACGTGAATGTTTCATCATGAACAATGTAAACCATCTCTAACTTCGGACGCTTGAATTGGACAAACTGTCGGAAGTCTTCAATCATATTTTGGTATTCTTGCTCAAGCATATACTCATCAATAGCCATCTCCACACAGTCAATTAAGATTTCCCCATAATCTCTTAAGCGAAATGTAAGAAATGGTTCATAATAAAAAGTCGTATCCTCTTCCAAATGAGTAGAAAATGCTTGATAAATAAACTCCCTTCGATTAAAAAACGATTTCATCTGTGGAAGATCGTTGCGATCACCTTCTAGAATCGATCGGGCAATCGTAAGAATCTGTTCCTGTTCTTCCTCATCATGAAAGTAGAACATTGTTTCAATGATATCTAATAGCCACTCATCCTCCTTTGAACTAATGACATAATCGGTTAACACAGAAGCTAGCAAAGGATGAAACGAATCATAAAAATCGATATGTTTGTGTTCATAGTTGAGAATAATCGTATCTTCACCTTCTGCTCTCACAGCTCCACCTAAGCCGTACTCAGCGTACTTTTGGATATACGCTGTCAGCTGACTATACAGCTGCTTGCAATCATAGCTTTCTTCAAAATGGATTGCTATCAACGCTTACTCCCCCTTACATATAACGAACACCTCTATGTGAACATCATCTTTTTCGTCATTTCAGACAGGCTCTACTTCCATCCTATGTTGAGATTAGAAAAACATGATTAGAAATTGCATTTTCATTTGAAGGGACTATTTAAACGCATAACTAAGCAAACTTGGTGCTCATCTATACGACAAAAAAAGACCTGACACAATGGTCGGTCCTTATAGAAAATCAATGTTAGACTAAAGAATAGATGGTACTCCGCTATCTTTAGTTTTGCATAATAAAATCTTTTGCTGCTGTTTCCTTATCATCAAACACACGTAAAATATTGTATTTCGTATCACGTTGTGCTGGAATTTTCCCAGCTTCGCGAATCAAACGTAGAATTTCATTTGTATTTACTTTATGAGTTGTACCTGCAGCAGAAACAACATTTTCTTCCATCATTGTACTTCCAAAATCATTACAACCGTATTGAAGTGACATCTTTCCTACCTCTGGTCCCATCGTTACCCAAGATGACTGGAAGTTTGGAATGTTATCAAGAAAAAGTCTTGAAATCGCCACATTTTTTAAATAGTCGCGCGAGGTTAGCTTTTTCGTTTTATACATTCCTGTATTCTCCGGTTGAAATAACCACGAAATAAAGGCTGTAAAACATTCGGTTTCATCTTGCGCATCACGAATTCGTTGAAGATGCAAAGCCCGCTCTTCAAACGATTCACCAAACCCAATAACCATCGTAGCTGAGCCATGCATACCAACACGCTTTGAAGCTTTCATCGCCTCAATCCATTGCTCCCACGTAATTTTCAAACGACTTACACGCAGACGGGTTTCCTCTGTTAAAATTTCAGCCCCACCACCCGGCATACTGTCAAGCCCAGCTTCGTGTAACTCACGTAAAACATCCTCAACTGATAAATCTGACACTTCAGCGATCTTCCAAATCTCTGCAGGTGAAAAAGAATGCATCCAAATAGCCGGATAACGTCGTTTAATCTCGCGTAATAGATCAGTATAATAACTAAGTGGCAAATCAGGATTCGTCCCACCTTGCATGAGGATTTCTGTCCCATCAACATCTAGCGTTTCTTGTATTTTCTTGAAGATTTCTTCATCTTCAAGAACATATCCTTCTTTATGACCTGGAGCACGATAAAAAGCACAAAAACGACAATACGTATCACAGAAATTTGTATAGTTAACATTTCGTCCAATTACAAAAGTTGTCACTGGTTCTGGGTGCCATTTCAGCATAATTTGGTTGGCAGCCTCTCCCATTTTTTCGACTTCATCACTCTCATATAGAGCAACCACATCGTCCACCGACAATCTTTCACCATTCACGGCACGTTCTAATATAGCATCAATGCTCATGTTGTACCTCCGAATCTCTCAATATAGGATACTGTTATCCTACCATAGTTACCTCCATGCGCAAAGTAAGGACTAAGCTATTGGAAGAAACTTCATTATCTAGCACGGCGATTTGCTCCTTCAACCCTTACAAATGTCGTAAAGTGCTTGATTCTTTCCATAATTCGTTTTGCTTTTAATTCTTCAATTCCTCCGCGCTCAGAATAGGCTAAATGCTCCTCAAGTTCATCGTAGTCATAATTCGAGGTGAATAATGTAGGTAAGTTTTCAAGCATTCGATGCTGCAAAATCGCCCCCAACACATCATCTCGAATCCATCCCGAGATGGTTTCTGCTCCAATATCATCAAGAATAAGGACCTGAGCTCTTTTCACCATATCTAGCTTCTCTTGAAACGTACCATCTCCAATTGATTGTTTCATTTCACGAAAGAAGTCTGGCGTATAAACAATAAAGGACTCGATTTCCCTTTCCCGAAGTTCATTTGCTATAGCCCCCATAAGATGAGTTTTTCCTACACCAAAACGTCCGTAAAAATAAAGACCTTGTCCATCTTCACCTGGCTTTGCATTAACAACAAACTCTAATGCTTTTCGACTTGCTTCTGCACGATCTCGATCAAGATCTAGTTCATCAAAAGTTGCAGTTAATATGTCT
The DNA here is from genome assembly GCF_036663575.1 of Halalkalibacter flavus. Taxonomy (NCBI): domain Bacteria; kingdom Bacillati; phylum Bacillota; class Bacilli; order Caryophanales; family Bacillaceae; genus Halalkalibacter; species Halalkalibacter flavus. The sequence continues at coordinate 42,542 of NZ_JAWRVK010000003.1, read as the reverse complement.
TTTGGAACATAAAGTGATTTCATTAGTTGACGCTGTTTCTTTGCACTTTCTGCTTGTTTCTTTAAAGAACATGAATGATACTCTAAATCAATTGCTTTACGAGCAAAAATAATTTCTGGTTGATAGCCTTGCATCATATTAGGACAAGCTGCTAAACCAGGACAATTCTCACAGTTGTAACGTTCATTTTTAAACTCATAAAGCTTAATTAAGCCTTGGTCGATAGCATCATCGGTAACCGGTATTTTATCCAGCGCATCTTTTACAAATGGATCAGCAAGTAATGATTTTCTAGCATTCTCTAATCTTTGTTCTAAGTTCTTATCTTTCGTCCATTGTTTTAAAGCCGATTGAATAGATTCCATACCTTATTTCCCTCCTTTCTGTGCTTTGCTTTTTCTTAATTTCTCTAGCATTTGTTCAAAACTTTGTTCATCTTCATTTTTTTGATTGGGTTTCTCATTTGCTTTTGACTCCGTAGTCGATTGTTCTTGCTTCTCTGCAACCAACCATTTAGGAAGTTTATCTCTCTTTTGCGGTTGTTTTCGTTGACCGCTTCGCTTCTTAGCTTGAGCTTGGGTTACTTTCTGAGTACTCGCCTCATTTGCTTTTCGTTGCTCTAATAAGGCAAGCTGCATGGCTTCTTTTACGTTTTTCACTTTCTTTCTAGACCAATGACCGGCTACTTTATCAATTAGCGCTTTAGACAATTTCATATCATGGCTATATAACATGAAATCTAGAAGAACGTTTGCTACTCCAGGGAACAACTGGTGATCGAGAATTAACGACTCAATAATTTTTACATCAGCAGCTGCTACTTTCCCACCGTGGGAACGAATTTCAAGCAGTTCCAATGGAGATGTCGTTTCATAAAATTTTATGGCTCGTTCTTCTTCTGTCTGTGGCTCTTTCCCTGCCATCGTTTGTTGATTCATCGGCTGCTTTTGCATGCCTATTCCCGGTGGTTCATTGCCATGTTCAACTTTGTACCATTCTTGTGCCTTTTTCCTTAGCTCCAGTAAGTCTAGTTTCTCATCATGAAGAAGAGCTTGCTGTAGGATACTACTCATTTCAAGCGGTTCAATTTTATAAACAAAGGCTAGCCTACTAATCATTTTTCTCACTTCACTAGTTAATATCTCTTCTGGAACAATAAAAGTTGATAAACTTTTTACCAGTAAATCAAAGTCGAATTGAGTAAAAATCATTTCATTTTGATCATTAATAGAGAGGAGTTCTTTTCCTTTTTCCATTTTTAATGCATTGCCAGTCTCAGATTGAAGATTTGTGACCATTTCGGAGTGATGCAATGAGACAAATACTTCATCAAACGCATAGGTCATTTCCGTATATTGGTCATGGTCAATCTTATCTAATGTAAAACGTTCCCGAAGTGTACGATAATGCGACTTCCCAAGCCGATTAAAGAGATAGACGCTTAACACATCATTTTCAAAGAATTGTTTAGGCGTCATAGGAGGCTGCAACTCATATAAATACGTTGCCCCACCATCCTCATCCTTACGCTTATAGGTTTTTAAAAGGCCAATTCCTTCAAGCTTCTTTCGTTCTTCGTATATAACTTCGAGTGAGACACCTAATAGCATCATCAATTGTCTGTGCGTCAACTCATTGCTCCAATACTGATCCTTCTCTAATTGTGATAGCAATGTCAAGTATAAGCTATGAGATATAGCTCCGGTTAGTGGTTGATATAGCAATGTTAGTGTAAGTCTGTCCATCTCTGTTATATAATTGCTTGTCCGCACAGAAAATCGATCAACTGGCAATAATTCTTTCCAATGCCATGTCATTCTCTCACCCCCATAAACATACAAAGAGTTCCTCACGTAAAAAGAGCTTGTAGCGATCACGCTTAAGCTCTATTATTCATTCTTATTCATTAACTCTGTTAGTTCCTTTATAAATACATTAATATCCTTAAATTGACGGTAAACCGAAGCAAATCGAACATAGGCAACATCATCAATATCTGCCAATCTTTCCATGACAAGCTCACCTACGTCATGACTGTTTACTTCATTTTTCCCAAAGCCCCTAAGTTCTCTTTCTACACCATTAACAATTTTTTCAAGGGTATCCAATGAAACAGGTCTCTTTTCACAAGCTCGTATTAATCCCCTTAAAATCTTCTCACGGGAAAACTCTTGTCGTGTTCCATCTTTTTTTACGACAATCAGCGGAATTTCCTCGACCATTTCAAACGTCGTAAATCGATGACTACATTCCTCACATTCTCTTCGACGACGAATGGACCGCCCTTCATGACTTGGCCTTGAATCAAGTACCCGAGTTCCATTGTGATGACAAGCAGGACATAGCATATAATCATCTCCACTTTCCGTATCGTACTCAGTCATTTGAGTTAAGTATCTTTATTTTATGATATAGAAAAAGTAGAAGTCTGACAAGAACTCTTATCATAGGTATATCATAACATAAAGACACATACGAAAGTGAACTACCAAATAGAGGTTGACTCTAGTTAACATCTAAATCTAGTTTTTTAGCACAAACTGTTAATAACAAGGGATTTAGATAGCTATATTTTTGAGTCAACCTCTTTATTTCAATTAGAGTGCTTGTACTTTTGATTTCTGAACTTTAATTGGTCCCATACCTCTTCGTATTTCAATTACTTCGCTTGACTTAGCATGTAATAATTCCGCGATGTAATTTGCGGCCACATTTGGATCAAGGTCCCCACAAGTATAAACATCCACACTGGCATAGCCATGCTCAGGAAAGCTGTGAATCGTTAAATGGGATTCAGAAATAATAACAACCCCGCTAACGCCCTGAGGAGCAAATTTTGAAAATGCTACCTCTCTTACTTCAGCACCTGATTTTAATGCAGCATCAACAAATAGTTGTTCTATAAAGCCCATATTATTCAACTTTTCTACGTTACATCCCCATAATTCCGCAATTACGTGGCGACCAATAGTTTCCATAAGTTGAATCCCCCTTTCAAAATAATTTCATGGCATCTATAAACATTTAGGAATGTCTAATTACACGGGGGAAAGTTAGTCCAAAGAGGTTCTAATCCAATTTGTAAAAAAACCTCTGAATTACTGTAATTGCCGTTCACAAAAAACTGGAATGAACAACAATTATTTTTTAGGATATCACAAAAGTTAAGCGCTATTCCCTTTCATTTTACTGCTAATCGTTTAACTCTAAAAAGATACCTTAATCAGGTTATTATCCCCTCTTAAGGTATCTTTTTTTACCAATATTTACGAAGCTGAGTGAATTTGACTTGTTTGATTTAATTTTTGTGCAACAAGATTCATCAAGTCAACAACGCGACATGAATATCCCCACTCATTATCATACCAAGCAAGAACTTTTATTTGTCTGCCATTCATAACCATTGTTGATAAGCCATCAATAATAGATGATTGCTCATCCCCATTAAAGTCTACCGAAACAAGTGGGTCATTTGTAAACCCTAATATTCCTTTTAATGAGCTTTTAGATGCTGTTTCAAGTGCATGATTCACTTCTTCAACAGTTACATCCTTCTCTACATTTACAACTAAGTCGACAAGTGAAACGTTTGGAGTAGGCACACGTAGCGCCATTCCATTTAATTTCCCTTCTAGTTGAGGAAGAACCTTAGCAATTGCTTTTGCTGCCCCTGTCGATGTAGGAATAATTGATTGCCCGCACGCTCTCGCCCTTCTTAAATCTTTATGTGGATTGTCAATATTCTTTTGGTCATTTGTATACGCATGAACCGTTGTCATAAGCCCACTTTCAATTCCAAACTCCTCATCAAGAACTTTGGCAACCGGAGCCAAGCAATTTGTCGTACATGACGCATTAGAAATAATATGATGTTCTTCATTGATGTACTCGCGTTCATTTACCCCCATTACAATGGTGATATCTTCATCTTTTCCCGGGGCTGTAATTAACACTTTTTTCGCTCCTGCTTCTAAATGATAACCAGCAGTCTCTTGTGATTTAAACTTTCCTGTTGCCTCGATAACAATATCAACTCCAAGCTTTGCCCATGGTAGATCTCTTGGATCACGTGATTGCAAAAGCTTTATTTCTTTTCCATCTACGACTAATGCATTTTCTTTTGCTTCTACTGATAAGTTATATTTACCATGAATCGTGTCATACTTTATTAGATGAGCTAACGTTTCTGCAGGATAACTAGCATTTATCGCTACAATCTCTACTTTTTTCTCGTTCATTGCCTTTCTAAATACCATTCTCCCTATACGACCAAAGCCATTTATCGCCACTTTCTTTTTCATTAGAATAACTCCTCCTTATAATAAGGTTATACTCTACGCTATTTATCTCAAAATTAGTATAACACATTAAATCTTAAAGGACATTATTAAATGTATAAAAATTTAAAAAAAGGCTGACACAAAGGTCGTTCTTTGACCTTTGTGTCAGCCTCGTTCAAGACACTATCCATTCGTCTAAAATTTCCTCTAATTGCCGTCTTGTTTCTTCCACAGTAGAGGAATTATCAATGATTGCATCTGCTCGTTCTCGCTTCTTTTGTAATGGCATTTGTGAAGCAATCCTAAGCTTAGCATCTTTTTCTCCAGCCAAATCTCGGTTCATCAATCTCTTTAACTGAGTCTCTTCATCTACATAGACAAGCAATACTTTATCTACTAAATGAAACAAATCGCTTTCAAATAAGAGTGGAATATCGAAGACAATGGTTTTTTCACCTTCTTCAACATACCTCTCCTTTAATTCATTCATACGGTTCCGTACAGCTGGATGAACAATTTTATTCAATATTTGACGTTCTTCTGGATGCTCAAATATTATTTCCCCGAGCTTCTTCCTAGCCAACGTACCGTCTTCATTTATAACACTTTGTCCAAAATGCTCGCTAATTAATTGTAGAGCCTCCGTTCCAGGCTCTACAACTTCACGAGAAATTTGATCTGCATCAATGACAGGGATGCCTTTTGACTGTATGATCTCACTTACAGTTGACTTCCCGCTAGCAATCCCCCCAGTTAACCCGATTAACATTCAACAACTCTCCTTCAAACTCGTTCGCTCCAAAAGATACATATTAGAGGGAACATAACAGTTGACATTAAACTCCTATAGGCTGAATACCCCAATTAAAATAAGTAAAAGACCAGGGATAAATGAGAATTTTTTCATCCAGGCAGAGTCAGCAAAACGATTGCCGCTTTTCATACCCAATGTAACAAATAAAGCACTCATTGTTGCTACAGCAATTGCCATCCAAACTGGTGAAAAACCAATTAAAGCAGCTCCTATTCCGGCACCAAATGCATCTAGAGAAAGAGCAATCCCGAGCAGCAATGCCTCTCTTCCCGTAATGGTCCCCGAATTGTCGAAGTCTGCTACCATTGGCTTACGTAAGATACGGATGACTACACCTAATACTTTAATTTCAAAATTAAGTATTACTTCGTCACCTTTTGTCTTCACTGTATTTGTAGCGGGTCTGTATACTTGGTACAATGCCCAAGCACCAATCAAAATTAAAATAGCTCCACCAATCGATTCAGCAACACGGGGGGACAAATACGTCTGTATCACTGTCCCAAAAAACATGGCAATTAAAATGGAGGTTGCTGAACAACCCGCGATAAAAAGGAGTGACTTCCAAGGCAACTTCATTTTTCGGAGTCCGTATGTTAAACCAACTCCAAAGCTATCAAGACTTACAGCCAGAGCAATAGCTAATAAGGAGAGAATCTCAACCATATTGATAAGCCCCTTCCATTTCAAACATACGATAGTATATGGCAAGAGCCTATCCAATGGTACTTTATTTTTGACAGTTTATGCAGAAGTGCGTACCTCGACCACCAACAACTTTCTTCGTAATTTCTGCCCCGCATTGCACACATGGTTCTCCTTTACGTCCATATACAGTAAGTTGTTGTTGAAACATTCCCATCTCACCTTGTCCATTTACATATGATTTAATTGAACTGCCTCCTAAATCAACAGCTTCTTGTAACGTCGTAATAATAGCATCATGCAAACGTGTTAGTTCAGTATTTGAAAGAGAAGAAGCCTGACGTTCAGGATGAATTCCTGCTTTAAACAAAGCTTCATCGACATAGATATTTCCAAGACCAGCGACTGTTTTCTGGTCTAATAAAACGACTTTAATATTTCTCGTCGTGTTCTTAAAGGAACGTTCCATTAGCTCTATGGTAAATTCCGGAGAAAAAGGCTCAACTCCTAAAAGAGACAACGGCATTGTTTTCTCTTCCGTTCCTTTTTCAAAAATATGCATCGTCCCAAATTTGCGTACATCTTGATAGCGCAACTGTGTTCCATCTGTGAAAGAGAAAATTACGTGGGTATGCGGCGTTAGCTCTTCTTCTTTTTGAAATAGACCATAACGCCCCTCCATACGTAGATGTGAAACCATCGTTATATCATCTAGCACAAACAACAAGAATTTCCCTCGTCGATTGACTTCATGGATCGTTTGCCCTATTAAGTGAAGCTTAAATTGTTCCACATCATCAGGCTTTTTTATTATATTTGCCCACAATACATCAACTCTTGCAATGGTTTTTCCAATGACCAATTGACGCAAGGTTCGACTTACCGTTTCTACCTCAGGTAATTCAGGCATACCATGTTCTCTCCTTATTTCGCATCATACCAGGTTTCACCATAAGAGACATCCGCCTTAAGAGGAACATCTAAATTAACCGTTTGCTCCATCACTTCTGGTACTAGCTTCATCATGATTTCCATCTCATTCTCAGGCACTTCAAAAATCAATTCATCATGAACTTGTAAAAGCATATGACTTTGTAAATTTTCTGCTTCAAGGCGCTCGGCCATATCGACCATTGCCCTTTTTATAATATCAGCGGCTGTTCCTTGAATTGGTGTATTCATCGCCGTTCGCTCAGCGAAACTCCGTTTATTAAAATTGCGACTTGTAATGTCAGCTAAGTAGCGTCTACGTTGCAATAAGGTAGACACATACCCTTTTTCCCGAGCTTCTTCAATCGTGTTATCCATATATTCTTTTACTTTTGGATAACTCGCTAGATAACGGTCAATAAATTGCCCGGCCTCTTTTCTCGTAATTCCAAGACTTTGTGATAAACCAAAATCACTTATTCCGTACACGATCCCAAAATTAACTGCTTTGGCACTTCTACGCATATTCGCCGTAACTTCTTCTTCATTTACATGGAACACATCCATCGCCGTTTTCGTATGGATGTCCATGTCAGACAAAAAGGCTTCTATTAACTTTTCATCACCAGAAATATGAGCTAGTACCCGTAATTCAATTTGGGAATAATCAGCTGCTAGTATTTTCCATCCTGTCTCTGACGGGATAAAAGCCTTTCGAATTTTACGACCTTCTTCCAATCGTATCGGGATATTTTGTAAGTTTGGATCAGTAGAACTTAAGCGCCCAGTCTGTGTTAAGGCTTGATTATAGCGAGTATGAATTTTATTCGTTTCGGCCTTTGTTACTTTTAATAAACCTTCAATATATGTTGAATTCAATTTTCCCAACTGCCTGTAGTGCAAAATATGTTCAACAATTTCATGATCCTCAGCTAATTTTTCCAATACATCTGCAGAAGTTGAGTATCCAGTTTTTGTTTTCTTAATTGGAGGAAGACCTAACTTTTCAAACAATACTTCTCCTAATTGTTTAGGGGAATTGATATTAAATGAACCACCGGCAAGTTCATGAATCTTCTCTTCCAATTCTTTCAAGCGTCGATTTAAATCTTCCCCCATCTGCTCAAGTTGTTCCTTATCTACTTTCACACCCGTTGTTTCCATACGTCCTAAGATAATGGAAAGTGGCATTTCAAGCTCTCTGAACAACTTTTCTTGTTCATTTTCTATTAACTCTTGTTCCAAAATAGGTTGAAGTTGATGCATCGCATCAGCTTTTCGTACTAAATGTTCGGCGAGCTGTGCTTGTTCTGGAACTTTTTGCTTCGCTCCTTTCCCATAAACCACTTCATCTTCCTGCACTTGTCCCCTTGCTTTACGCTTAGCTACATCACTTATTTCATGAGACGACAATGAAGGATCTAGTAAATACGAAGCCATTTGTAAATCAAACGTTACCCCGTTTAAAAGTACCCCTTTCCAACCTAGAGCAACGACGGCTCGTTTTGCATCAAATACAGTAATTTTTGTCGTATCATCTTTTAACCAATCAACAAAAGCTTGAGAATGTAATGCTTGTTCTGTGTTGATAAAAAAGCGACCTTTTTCATTAACAAGTGCAAACCCTTCAATAGTTGCTTGATGATAGTTTTCACTTAGCACTTCAACGATAAGAGCTGCTTCTTTTGTCAAGTTCTCTTTAGTTACCTCATCTAACACTTCATATGTAATATCTTCTAATTCTTCTTCCATAGCACCGTCTGTATCAAATTTAGAAACAAGCGATGTAAACTCTAGTTCTTTCATTAATTTAACTACATTTTGCTTTTCATACTCACCAAAACTAAGGTCATCTAATTGTGTTTCAAAAGGAACATCTACAAAAATGGTAGCAAGCTCTTTACTCATTAACGCTTGCTCACGATTCTCTTCTAGTTTTTCTTTCATTTTCTTCCCAGAGATTTGATCAATTGAATCAAGTACCTTTTCAACTGAACCGAATTCTTTCAAAAGCTTTAATGCCGTCTTTTCACCGACACCTGGAACTCCAGGGATGTTATCAGAGCTATCTCCCATAAGACCTTTCATATCGATGATTTGTTTCGGACTAATCCCGTACTTTTCAGCGATAAGGGCTTCGTCATATGCTTCAACATTTGTAATGCCCTTCTTTGTTAATACAACTGTCACTTTATCAGAGACGAGCTGAAGCAAATCCTTATCTCCAGAATATACCTTCACTTCAAAGTCTTTGTTTGATGCTTCTTTAGCAAGCGTACCGATGATATCATCAGCTTCATAATTCTCAACTTCATAACGAGAAATGTTAAAAGCATCAAGCATTTCCCTTACGAGGTGAAACTGTTCCGATAACTCTGGTGGCGTTTTTTGACGCCCACCCTTGTATTCATCAAACGTTTTATGACGAAACGTTGTTTTGCCAGCATCAAACGCTACTAACATATGCGTCGGCTTCTCTTCTTCAATAATCTTTAATAACATCGTTGTAAAACCATACACTGCATTCGTATAAACACCTTTATCATTATTCAATAATGGCAGTGCAAAAAAAGCACGATAAGCTATACTATTTCCATCTATTAATACGAGCTTTTTCAACTAAATGCCCCTCTCTTAAAAACCAGTTTTTACATATAGTTATTGTAGCACACGAAAAAAGGGAGTACCAAAAGTCTGGTTTTGACTTTTGGTACTCCCTTGAAGCAATTACTCTGTAAAGCCCATCAAAATACGAGCATAAGGAGAGTTAGACGGCAAAACAATGACTGTTTCATCACCAATTGTCTGCTCATATGATTCAAGCGTACGATACAACTGATAGAACTCTGTGTCACGGCCGAATGATTCATTGTAAATACGTGCCGCTTCGGCTTCCCCTTCCCCGACAATTTCATTTGCATCGGCATTAGCAGTTGCAAGGATTTCTGTTACTTCTCGGTCTGTGTTCGATTGAATTCGGTTCGCTTCCGCATCCCCTTGTGATAAATATTCTTGTGCTGTAGCATGACGCTCAGAAATCATCCGGCTATATACAGCTTCTTCATTCTCTTCTGGAAGATCTGTCCGTTTCATTCGAACGTCTGTTAAAACAATCCCGTATTGATTTCGCTCAAGCGCTTCATTGACACGATCACGTACAAGTTCATTGAAACTACCACGTGAGGACGTTTCTTCTTCATTAATAATCTCATCGAACTCTAATTGTCCTAACTCTGCTCGAATTGCCGAGAAAATTAACTCACCCATAATGGCTTCCGCACGTTCCTGTGTGACTGTATTTGAGATCATTAGCTGTGGATTTTCAATTCTCCATACTGCATAATGATCGGCTAGTACCCGTTTTTGATCTCTCGTATTAATTTCAGCTGGTGGGATATCATAAATTAATTGATATTTTGGCAAAGTTGAAACGGTTTGGATAAATGGAATTTTATAACTAAGCCCAGGTTCATCTTCAATCCTGACCACTTCACCAAACTGACGAACTACTTTATATTCCCCTTGTTCTACAATAAAAAGATTACTAATGATCGTTGCTAAAAGCGCAATTAAAATAATACCGATCGCTCCAAGCTTTGCGTACTTTCTCCATTCATCACTCGGACGACGTTCATTTAAATCCACGATATTCTCATCACTCATTAGTTACTCCCCCCTTCAGCAGAACTTTGTCCCCGCTCTAGTGGTCTAATTGGTAAGTAACTTACCGTATCACTATTGCTGTCCATAATATAAATCTCTGTATCTGGTAACACATTTTCAAGGGTTTCTAGAACAAGGCGTTGCCTCGTTACTTCCGGATTAACAAGATACTCGTTATAAAGAGCGTCAAATCTTGCCACGTCCCCACGTGCCCGCTCGATCCGTTCTGCTCTTGTTCCCTCTGCACGAGAGATAATCGCATCTTTTTCCCCTTCTACTTCATTGATTTGTTGGTTACGATATCTTGTTGCTTCATTGATTTTTGTCAGACGTTCCTCACGAGCATCCGTTACTTCTATAAAAGCTCGACGAACATCTTCAGTTGGAAGTTCTACATCTTGAAGTTTTACATCTTGAATACTTACACCAATTTGATAGATTTCTAATAACTCAATTAAATTTTCAAAAACCCGCGCCTCTACTTCAGGTCTTTGATCCGTCAGGACTTCATCAATCGTTGTGCTCCCAATAACTGTACGTAAGGCAGATGACGTTGCATTATATAAAACCTCTCTGGCATCAACAGAGCTATACAAATATTGCTCAGGATCTGTTATTCGCCATTGAACGGCTAAATCAGCAAAAAGAATGTTTTCATCACCCGTAATCATTTTCGCTTCTCTAGTGAATTCTACCACTTCTCCATCTTCTTCCTTATAGCCAACTTGGAGGTTATATGTTCCTCTCGATAAAATCTCAACTCTTTGTATCGGCCATGGCATTTTAAATTTCAAACCTGGCTCTGTAATCGTTTCATCTACTTTTCCAAATGTAATTAATGCTGCTTGTTCCGATTCGTCGACTATGTACCAACCTGTAGCAAGAAAAAGGGCTAATATTGCGACACCAACGCAAGATCCAAAGCCAACCAGTAATTGCTTTACCGTCATCTTATCATTCCTTCCTTGATGTTCTTGTTTTTCTACTCTTTATACGATTCTTTAAATAAATCGGTTTCATTTATTTTTTAAAGAATCTCACTCTTTTTCATTATAGTACAAATTTTAAGCTATTTGGGTCTTTTTACCGAAAACCTACTAATAATCATTGGCAATAAAAAAAGACATGAGCACAAAGGGGGGGCGCTCATGTCAATCAAAGGGTTGAACTATTAGCAAGATGTAATAGCTTGCCAAGCAGTGATGAAAACCGTTCCCTTAGATTATAGCCACATTTAGTAAAGGTTGTTTTAATAAAATGTAAATATTTCGTAAAAAAAATGTCATCAAGAGACGATTCCCTCGATGACACTTTTTGTTTGGATCATTCCATTACTTTGTTGTTACAAATTACTCAGCTCGAAATCGATGAAAAGTAATCGTAAAAGTAGTTCCTTTCCCAACCGAACTATTTACAATTATTTTGCCTTGGTGTGCTTCTACTAAGTGTTTGACAATAGCAAGTCCCAGGCCGGTCCCCCCAGAATTCCGGCTTCTCGCACGATCTACCCGATAAAATCGTTCAAAGATTCTAGGTAGATCCTTCTCACTTATTCCAACACCTGTATCAGTGATCTCTAATGTAATAGTTTCTTCATTTCCTTTAATTGAAATTTTGACCGATCCGGAAACTGGAGTGTACATAATACCATTGTTAATTACATTTATAGCAATTTGTTTTATACGCTCCGTATCTCCTTCAAGTGTCGTATTTCCTTCAACGAACATCTGTAAATCAATTTGTTTTTCTCGCGCCTTATCTTTTAATAATTCAATCACTTCACTTACAATTTCTTGTAAATTCGTTCTTTGCCAATTCAATTGAAAATAAGCTTGTTCAATTCTTGAAAGATCAAGTAAATCCTGAATCAAACTTTGCAGTCGCTCACTTTCATTAGCAATAATCGTTAAAAACTTTTCTCGAAGTGGCTCCGTGTTCATCGCCCCATCAAGAAGTGTTTCGGTAAATCCTTTGATCGAAGTAACTGGAGTTTTTAGTTCATGCGACACATTAGCAACAAAGTCTGTGCGTACTTGTTCAAGTTTCTTTAACTCTGTGATGTCATGAAGCACAAGGACGATCCCCTTTAACTTATCGCTATTACTTATGACCGGAGCTGCATACACTTCAAAGTGACGTACCTCTAAATGTACAGGGAAATGAATTTGCATTCTTTGTTTTTTTTCAGTCATAAATATGGTTTGTACGATTTTTATAAGTTCTTTATGTTGAATCACATCATGGTAAAGTTGATTTTGCCAAAGATCTGTATTTTCTTCAAAGATTTCTTGACACGCTCGGTTAATTAGGGAGATGTCCCCTTTTGTGTTAATTAAAATTAAGCCACTTCCCATATTGTCAATCAAGGTTTCCATACGTTCTTTTTGAGCTTGATCTCGTTTAGTTAGTTTCTCTAAGTTAAAAGCAAGAATATTAATAGACCTTGATAACTGTCCAATCTCATCTCGCTTTCCTTCAGACGTTCTCGCCTTATAGTTTCCTTCTGCTAACTCATTAGCAACGACCGTCGCACTTTCAATCGGTCCTATCATTTCATTTGTCACACGATACGTAATAGTTACAATAATGATAAATGCGACAGTAAAACTGATCCCTAAAATCAACCAAATCTTTTCTGTCATATCGGCTAACGTACTTGTAGACAGCCCTAAACGCATGTATCCTAATTTGTTCCCGTTCTCATCTATAATAGGAACAGCATAATATAGGAGTTCATCTTGTACAGTTTCACTATATCGAATATACGAGACACTTTCCTCATTTTCAATTGCTTCAATTTCAGGCCTTAGCAAATGATTCTCCATTGTTTTAGGATCTGTTGCAGACTCACCAATAACAGTACCATCTAAAAGAATAATTGTTACTCTTGAGTCAAGCATTTCCGCTATTTCCAACGCCCTCTTTTGAGCATTTTCTTCCTCAAGACCATATTCAGCAAGCGTATATGCAGCTAAGTTGGCTTCTTTCTCTACTCGATCGGTCAAATTATTAATGTAGAAATCTTCATATAGCTTTCCTATCACAAACCCTATGCCAATCAATACTAGCAAGGTAATTGATAGAACTGCTAACATGATTTTGAACCTTAACTTATACATTGACTGGGGGCTCCTCCAATTTATAGCCAAGTCCCCGGATGGTTTTAATATAAGTAGGCTTTTTTGTATTTGCTTCAATTTTTTCACGAAGGTGACTTATGTGAACATCCACAATCCTTGTATCACCAACAAATTCGTAATTCCAAACTGCGTTCAATAACTGATCTCTCGTTAATACACGCCCTTTATGATTAGCTAAATAGAGTAATAATTCAAATTCTTTAGGTGTTAATTCCAGTGAATTATTTTTGAAAAACACCTCGTAATTATCTGGATATATTTCCACCTCTCCAAATTTAATAACATTATCTGTTGAAGCTTGACTTGTGTCCGTTTCTAAAAGTACAGGTTGTGCTCTTCTTAGGATAGCTCGAACTCTCGCAACCACTTCACGAGGGCTAAACGGCTTCGTCATATAATCGTCTGCTCCAAGTTCTAATCCTAATACTTTATCGAATTCATCATCTTTTGCTGTAAGCATTAAAATAGGAGTTGTTACCTTATTTTGTCTAAGTTGCTTACATACATCTAAGCCATCCATTTCAGGTAACATTAAATCGAGAACGAGTAAATCAAATGATTCTGTAGTGGCCAATTCTAAAGCCTTTGCTCCATCCATTGCTGTCGTGACATCAAAACCCGCTTGCTCTAAGTTAAACTCTAATAACGTAACAATTGATTCTTCATCATCGACAATTAACAAACGCTGTGACATATTAATCCTCCCAAACTCGTTTCAAAAAACGAGTAAATGTAACGGTTCACCCTGCTATATCCCCTAATGGGTTCTTTCTATTTCTATAATTAGTATAGCAAAGTATAGGATAATTGCTATCAAGAAAAACAAAAAAAGGTATCCCAAAGGCCCTGTTTGACCTTTAGAATACCCCCCTTTATTAATTATGTTGACGGTAAAGCCGCCATAACACTACGAACAGATTCAACTGATTTAGCTAATGCTGCTTTCTCATCGTCTGTTAAATCTAGTTCGATGATTCTTTCAATTCCATCTCCACCTAAGATCGTCGGAACACCTACATATAGGTCCTCATAACCATACTCACCTTCTAAGTAAGCAATTGTAGGAATTACACGTTTCTTATCTTTAATAATCGCCTCAACCATCTGAGTTAGAGATGCAGCGGGTGCATAGTATGCACTTCCATTTCCAAGAAGACCTACGATTTCACCGCCACCTTTACGAGTACGCTCAACAATCGCATCTATGCGATCTTTTGGGATGAGCTTTTCAAGTGGAACTCCACCTGCAGCCGAATAGCGAATAAGTGGTACCATATCATCTCCATGTCCACCAAGTACAAAACCAGTAATATCTTCAACAGAAAGGTTAAGTTCTTGAGCAACAAACGTACGGAATCTTGCTGTATCTAGTACACCAGATTGACCAATGACACGATTTTTAGGGAATCCGGATTCCTTAAATACCGTATATGTCATTGCATCTGCTGGATTTGTTAAAACGATAATATAGCAGTTCGGAGAATATTTCACTACCTCTTTTGTGACTGCTTTCATTATACCTGCATTTGTGTTAACTAAATCATCACGGCTCATGCCTGGCTTACGTGCAATCCCTGCAGTTATGACAACTACATCAGAATCTTTCGTATCTTCGTAGTTAGAAGTGCCAATGATATTGGAATCTATTCCAGCTACTGGTGTTGATTCAAGCATATCTAATGCTTTTCCTTTTGTTGGACCTTCCATCTGAGGAATATCTAAAAGAACAACATCGCCTAACTCTTTCTGTGCAACCATTAGAGCAGTTGTAGCTCCTGTGAAACCTCCACCGATCACGGAAATCTTTCTACGTTTAATTGCCATAGTCATGCACCCCGTTTTTTTTAGTTTTGTATCCGGCTCATTTAAACCCAAAAGGGAAAAGCACCCTTTTTAGCCGAAACAGTGCGTTCATCATTTGCAATGGCTTCTCTCGCAGGGGTGAGACACTTCTCACACCAAAACGGCGGCTCCGCTCATTGCTTCGATATAAAACAAAAAGGGAAAAGCGCCCTTTTGGCCTGAACCGTGCGTACATCATTTGCAATGGCTTCTCTCGCCGTGCGCCTTTTGAGAAGACCGCTCAAAAGGCTTAAAACCTTTTACGGCGGCTCCGCTCATTGCTTCGATATAAAACAAAAAGGGAAAAGCGCCCTTTTTGTTTTATATCTTAAAGGTTTTTAATTAATTCGTCTGCAAATCCTGAGCAAGATACTTCAGTTGCTCCATCCATTAGACGTGCAAAGTCATATGTTACCACTTTACTTGCAATTGTTTTATCCATTGAAGCCATGATAAGATCTGCTGCTTCGAACCAACCTAAGTGACGAAGCAATAACTCACCTGAAAGAAGTACAGATGATGGGTTTACTTTATCAAGACCAGCATATTTAGGCGCAGTACCATGAGTAGCTTCAAAAATAGCATGTCCTGAATCGTAGTTAATGTTTGCTCCAGGGGCAATTCCAATTCCACCAACCTGTGCTGCAAGTGCATCAGAAATGTAGTCACCATTTAAGTTCATTGTTGCTACAACATCAAACTCTTTTGGACGTGTTAAGATTTGTTGTAAGAAGATATCAGCAATAGAATCTTTTACAATGATTTTTCCAGCAGCTTCTGCTTCTTCTTGAGCTTTGTTTGCAGCTTCCTTGCCTTCTGTTTCTACGATTTTATCGTATTGAGCCCATGTAAATACTTTGTCTCCGAATTCGCGCTCAGCTACTTCATAACCCCAGTTTTTGAATGCTCCTTCAGTAAACTTCATGATATTTCCTTTGTGTACAAGTGTTACACTCTTACGACCTTCATCAAGAGCATACTGAATCGCCGCACGAACTAGTCGGTCTGTCCCTTCTTGAGATACAGGTTTAATACCAATTCCAGACGTTTCAGGGAAACGAATCTTGCTAACACCCATTTCATTTTGTAAGAACTCGATAAGCTTCTTCACTTCATCAGAACCTTCTTTATACTCAATTCCAGCATAAATATCTTCTGAATTTTCACGGAAGATAACCATATCCGTATCTTCCGGACGTTTTACAGGTGAAGGAACCCCTTGGAAATAACGTACTGGACGAAGACAAACATATAAATCAAGCTCTTGACGTAGTGCAACGTTTAAAGAGCGGATACCGCCACCAATTGGTGTAGTTAAAGGTCCTTTAATAGCAATCATATATTCACGTACTGCATCTAATGTTGCTTCCGGAAGCCACTCACCTGTTTGATTATATGCTTTTTCACCAGCAAGAATTTCTTTCCACTCAATTTTCTTCTCACCATTGTATGCTTTCTCAACTGCGGCATCTAATACACGAGAAGCAGCAGCCCAAATATCAGGACCAATTCCATCTCCTTCAATGTAAGGTACAATTGGGTTGTTTGGTACATCAAGTACTCCGTTATTTACTTTAATCACTTGACCGTTTGACATGTTTAATTACCTCCTAATTATTCAAAAAAGTATAAAATATTACTTCCTCTATTATGTTGCTATTCTTTCTACCAAATGTCAATCTATGTACAGGGAGGAACTGCCTCCCAGAGTACGCTATTAACGCTGTTCAATTGGAATATAGGTTTGTTTATTCGGCCCAATATATTCAGCACGCGGACGAATTAGTCTGTTATTGCTATACTGTTCTAAAATGTGCGCTAACCATCCAGATGTACGGCTTACAGCAAAGATCGGTGTAAATAAATCATGCTTAATCCCTAAGCTATGATAGACACTGGCCGAATAGAAATCTACATTCGGTAGCAACCCTTTTTCACTCGTTACCATTTCATTTATCTTCGCTGACATTTCGTACCACTTTGTCTCACCTGTTATTTCAGTTAATCGCTTAGACATCTCACGTAAATGCTTTGCACGCGGATCTCCATCTTTATAAACGCGGTGACCAAAGCCCATAATTTTTTCTTTGTTATCTAACGCCTTACGGATATATGGTTCCACATTTTCCACACTTCCAATTTCAGATAACATGTTCATTACGGCTTCATTAGCTCCACCGTGCAGCGGACCTTTTAAAGCTCCAATTGCTGCTGTAATACCAGAGTATACATCAGAAAGAGTTGCTACACAGACACGTGCAGTAAACGTTGAAGCATTTAACTCATGGTCAGCATGTAGCACTAACGCTTTATTAAATGCATTCACTGCAATTTCGTCTGGCTCATTACCAGTTAACATGTAAAGAAAGTTCGCAGCAAAACCTAGATCCTTACGTGGAGCCACTGGCTCTAATCCCTCGCGTATTCTTGAAAACGCTGTCACTATTGTTGGGATTTGTGCTTGAATCTTGATTGCCTTACGACGGTTTGCAGCCTCATCCATTACATCTGCTTCTTCATCAAATAATGCCAGACTTGAAATCGCTGTACGAAGGGCAGCCATTGGGTGAACCTTGTTAATTGGGTATGCCTTCATTTGGTCAATTATCTGTTTTGGTATTTCAGCATGGTTGGCAAGCTCCTGAGTAAAATGACTAAGTTCATTTTCTTTTGGTAATGCCCCATTCCAAAGGAGGTATATAACCTCTTCAAAACTCGCATTATCTGCTAAATCATCAATATCATATCCTTGGTAAGTAAGGACACTTTCAATGATGGAGCTAACACTTGATTGCGTTGCTACAATACCTTCTAGACCACGAGTTGTACTCACGTTAACCTCTCCTTTTCTCTAATATCATAAACTTCCTCTAACTAGTGAGTGCTTACACTCCCTATGGAGAGAGAAAGCTACGCTATGTAAGAAGGATGCTCACAAGTTCCATTATAACGATTTATTACGCTTTTGTGAACGTTTTCGTGGAAAGTAATTAATAAATTCTAAAACCTTAACCTGTACCATTATTCTGATTCTTTAAAGGTAGCTTTCACTCATCCTCCAAGATGAGTGAAAAAATAAACTATTTTCATTGCAAGATAAGCTATTCCTGCCCCAATTAGTGGTCCAACTGCAACCCCATTAAATAAAGCAACAGCTAAAATCGTACCAAAGACTAACGCAGTCGTAATATGCGGATCATTTTTTAATAAATCAATACCGCTCGCAGCAATAATAGCAACTAAAATTCCTGCACCTAGTGCAATCCATGCATATGACGACTTAACAGCTTCTCCTAATTGCTTAAAACCTATTTCACCTGTGACAATTGGCGTTAAAACCGCAATTGTAATAATTGTGACTCCAATATTTATTCCCTTTTGCTGAAAAAGAGGGAATAATTTATCACCCAGTCCTATCCATTTGATAACTAGTAAAAATAGAACAGCTACAATTAAAGATTGGTTTTTTGCGACAACAGCCACAAGTAACAAAATCAACATAAAAACGGATGCTTGTGAGAACAAGTAACGCCCCTTCTTCCTCACTTACAGATACTGCAAGTGCACTTCATAGCAATTTAATTTTAACATAATATTGCTAATTCAGCTACTTTTCTAACTTTCTATCAAAAATAACTATCGATCCATTACCTTCTTGTCATTATAACGAAATTCCCATTTTTTATCATTTGGTTAAACATTTTTAATAAGAAGCCTTTAGCAATCGTTCGAGTTGCTGGGATCAATAAAAAGAAACCAATAGCATCGGTAATAAACCCTGGAGTTAATAAAACAACCCCACCTACTAAAATACAAATTCCATCTAGAATGACAGCACTTGGCAATTGCCCTTGCTGTGTTTGAAGCTGTGCAAGTCTTAATGCTTGTAACCCTTCTTTTTTTGCAAGCCAAGCACCTAGTACGCCTGTAGCAATGATCAACAAGATCGTAGGCCAAACCCCAAGGACATTCCCAGATAAAATTAAAACGGCAATTTCAAGGGCAGGTACAATAATAATTAACAACAATAATAATCGAAACATTTTCTGCTCCTTCCTAATTCCATTCAATCATTGACGAAATTAGCTTTTATACGTAAAGAGGAGAAGGGAATTCCCTTCTCCTCACCTTAAATTATAGTACACTTGTGTGACCTCTGTAAATGTCGCCTCGAGCACTATCTACCGTGATTTCTTCACCGTCTGTAAATAGCTCTAGAGCACCTTGAACTCCTACGATAACAGGCGTACTTAAGTTTAAACCTACAACAGCTGCATGAGAAGTTAAACCACCTTCTTCAGTAATAACAGCAGCTGCTTTTTCAAAAGCAGGGATCATATCTTTATCAGTGCTATACGTAACAAGGATGGACCCTTGTTTTGTTTTTTCATTCGCTTCTTCAGCAGAACGAGCAATGACTACACGACCAGCCGCTGAGCGACGTCCAATTCCTTGACCCTTAGCAATCACTTCACCAATGACATGAACTTTCATAATATTCGTTGTACCTGACTCACCTACAGGTACACCTGCTGTAATAACAACAAGATCACCTTGTTTGATTGCTCCTGATTCGATCGCTGTACCAATTGTCGAATCAAACATTTCATCTGTTGATGAAGCTTCCTTACCTAGAATTGGTGTAACGCCCCAAACTAGGTTTAATTTACGAATTACTTTAGGGTCACTCGCAACTGCTACAATTGGAGATTTGGGACGATACTTCGATACAATACGTGCAGTATGTCCACTTTCTGTAGCAGACAAAATCACCGATGCAGATAAGTTAAAAGCTGTATGAGCAACCGATTGTCCAATTGCACTCGTAATTGTAGTCGTTTCTTCTTTTGTTTTCTTACGAAGCATCGAAGCATAGTTCAATGCTTGTTCAGTTCGAGTTGCAATGTTGTGCATTGTTTGTACAGACTCAACAGGATAATCACCAGCTGCTGTTTCACCAGAAAGCATAATCGCGTCTGTTCCATCAAAAATTGCGTTTGCAACATCACTTGCTTCTGCTCGAGTTGGTCTAGGGTTACGTTGCATAGAATCAAGCATTTGAGTCGCTGTAATAACTGGTTTAGCAACAGCATTACACTTTTTAATTAGTACCTTTTGAACAAGTGGAACTTCTTCTGCAGGGATTTCTACACCAAGGTCACCTCGAGCTACCATTAAGCCATCAGAAACTTCTAAGATCTCATCAATGTTGTCTACCCCTTCTTGATTTTCAATCTTAGGGATGATATGAATTTTTTCTCCACCATTATTTTCTAGAAGCTCACGAATTTCAAGAACATCCGTTGCTCTACGAACAAATGAAGCAGCAATAAAGTCTACTCCTTGTTCAATACCAAATTTAATATCAGCAGCATCCTTATCCGTAATTCCTGGAAGATTAACGCTTACATTTGGTACATTTACCCCTTTTTTGTTTTTCAATGTTCCACTGTTTAATACTTTTGTAACAAGTTGCCCATCACCTATTTCTGTTACTTCAAGTCCAATCAAACCATCATCGAGTAAAATTTTCGATCCAGGCTGAACATCGTTAATTAGGCCAGGATATGTAACAGAGATTTTCTTGTTGTTACCAACAACTTCCGTCATTGACACAATCAGTTCATCACCAGCAACTAAATCCGCTACGCCACCTTCTAACGTTTGAGTACGAATTTCAGGTCCTTTCGTATCAAGCAAAATAGCAACGGTTTTCCCTGTTTTCTCTGCAGCTTCGCGGATGTTACGAATTCTTGCACCATGTTCTTCAAAGTCACCGTGTGAAAAGTTTAATCGTGCTACATTCATACCTGCTTCAATTAAAGCCTCAAGTTTTTCAATAGACTCACTTGCTGGACCAATCGTACATACAATTTTTGTTTTACGCATAGTATCCTCCTACTTGCTCATATATTTTTTATTTACTCATGAATCATTACCATACACCCGTTTATGGAAACTACTCACAGATGTATGGTACTAGTCTAAATATCATGAATCCTTAAATCGACAATTGTTGAGATAGCTTGTACATTTCCATATCGATTGAATGCTTACGAGCTAATGCCTCATCTATATCATGATAAACAAGCTCGTTTTTCTCTATACCAACAGTTACTCCAGCTTTCCCTTCTAAAAGGAGGTCTACTGCTTTTGCACCTAACCTGCTGGCTAGAACACGGTCAAATCCTGAAGGTGAACCTCCACGTTGAATATGCCCTAATACTGTAACTCTCGTTTCTAAATTGATTTCTTCTTTAATGCGATTTCCAAAGTCAAAACCGCTACCTACACCTTCTGCAACGATAATGATACTATGTTTTTTCCCACGCTCTTGTCCACGTTTTAAACGGGCGATAATGTCTGACATTTCATAATCTGCTTCCGGAACGATAATTGTTTCCGCACCATCTGCAAGACCTGACCATAGAGCAAGGTCGCCTGCATGACGTCCCATAACTTCGATTACATATGTACGTTCATGTGATGTAGCTGTATCACGGATTTTATCAATTGCATCAATAACTGTATTTAAGGCTGTATCAAACCCGATGGTAAAATCCGTTCCAGGAATGTCATTATCAATCGTTCCTGGTACACCAATTGTTGGAAAACCGTGTTCAGTTAACTTCTGAGCGCCTCGGTACGAACCATCTCCACCGATAACAACAAGTCCTTCAATCCCAAACTTCTTCAACTGTTCAATTCCTTTTTTCTGACCTTCTAGCGTCTTGAATTCTTCACAGCGAGCCGTGTATAGTACTGTTCCCCCACGGTGGATAATATCACCTACAGACCCTAATTCCATTTTCTTAATCTCTCCATTTATTAACCCTGCGTATCCGTAAGAGATGCCGTACACTTCTAAGCCATGAAAAATGGCTTTACGTACAACTGCACGTATAGCAGCGTTCATTCCTGGAGAATCTCCACCACTTGTTAATACTCCTATTCTTTTCATTTCGTCTCCTCCTCAAACTCTGTAATAAAAATATATTATAAAGTTCAATGCTAATAGCATGTGTACTTTTAGCCTCAATATAATTATGCACTTAAGCATTTCCCATTTTTAAAAATACCACTTTAACGAATTGAATACAATACAGTTAATTCCAACACAAAAAGTGCTTCCACAAAAATCGAAAGCACTTATCCTTTATCTACAGCAATGGCACCGTTTACATGCGTAAATTGTCCGATTTTTTTATATTTTTCATATCGTTGTTCAACGAGCTCATCTTCTGTCAACTTAGAAAGTTGCGTAATAGATACAGTTAAGACAGCATCAATAGCTTCGCTTTGTGCTGCAAGGTCTCTGTGAGCTCCTCCCTTTACTTCACGAACAATCTCCTCGATGATACCGAGTTCCTTTAAGTCTGGAGCAGTAATTTTCATTGATTCGGCAGCCTTTTTTGCAAGAGAAGCATCTTTCCACAACAAGGCAGCTGCCCCCTCGGGAGAAATGACTGAATAGGTTGAATTTTCAAGCATGTGTAAATGGTTGCCTACTCCAAGTGCAAGAGCACCTCCACTTCCACCTTCACCAATTACGATGCAAACAACAGGGACCGTTAAACCTGCCATCTCCAATAAGTTTCTAGCAATGGCCTCGCTTTGTCCTCTTTCTTCCGCTGCTTTCCCTGGATACGCACCTTTTGTATCAATAAAACAAATGATTGGCCTTTTAAACTTCTCTGCTTGTTTCATCAAACGAAGTGCTTTTCGATATCCTTCTGGATGAGGCATCCCAAAATTACGGTGGATATTCTCTTTTGTATCCTTCCCGCGCTGATGACCAATTACAGTAACAGGACGCCCTTTATATTTCGCTATACCACCTACAATAGCAGCGTCATCACCATAAAGGCGATCTCCATGCATTTCTAGAAAATCAGTAAATAATTCTCCAATATAATCAAGAGTCGTAGGACGATCACTGTGCCTAGCAATTTGAACACGTTCCCATGGCTGTAAGTTTCCATATATATCACGCTCAAGTTGTTGTAAACGCTTTTCAAGCTTTGTTATTTCATCAGTTAAATCAATTTCTTTTTCTTCCGTAAATGTTCGAAGTTCAGAAATTTTATTTTTTAATTCTACAATTGGTTTCTCAAATCCCAATTCACTTGCCATGCTAAGACACCTCCTTTATGAAGCATGAATATCCAATATTGTTGTTAGTAATTCTTTCATTTCAAGACGAGACACAACACGATCTAATTGACCATGCTTCAAAAGAAATTCAGCTGTCTGAAAGTCTTCTGGTAACTCTTGACGAATTGTTTGTTCGATAATGCGACGACCCGCAAAACCGATTAACGCTTTTGGTTCAGCAAAATTATAATCTCCTAAAGAGGCAAAACTTGCAGAGACTCCTCCCGTTGTTGGATGAGTCATAATTGAAATAAATAATCCTCCTTGACGACTTAGCTTCTCTAGTGCGGCACTTGTCTTTGCCATTTGCATTAAACTTAAGACGCCTTCTTGCATTCTCGCTCCACCTGAAGCAGAAAAGAGAATAAATGGAACACCCATTTCAATAGATTGCTCTACAGCTCTTGTAATTTTTTCTCCGACTACAGAACCCATGCTTCCCATTCTGAACCTAGAGTCCATAACAGCCATCACTGCTCCGTAACCATTTATGGTTCCTTTCCCAGTAACGATGGCCTCATTTAAATCCGTTTTATTACGGTCTGCTTCTAACTTTTCCTCATACGTTGGAAAATCAAGCGGGTTTTCCCCGATCATATCTTTATCAAATTCCACAAATGTCCCTTCATCAAACAAACTATCAAAGCGCTCGTACGCAGTCATTCGATGATGATGTCCACACGAGTCACAAACATATAAATTTTTCTTTAATTCTTTTGTGTACATAATCGTTCTACATGACGGACACTTTGTCATAAGTCCTTCTGGAACTTCTTGTTTCGCTCGTTCTGAAGGGATTGTTGCATATCTTTTCTTTTTCTTTAAAAAATCCTTAAGCATTTTTCCACCTCATTCGCCTAAGCTAACTATTAATTCAGGATATGGTTCTGTCTCCGTAAATAGTACAAGCTAAAAACGACTATTTTCTAAATGGCGTCTCATCGCCTCTGTCGCTCTTTGTTGATCACGACTTTTTAAAGCATGATAGACTTCCTCATGCTCATTAAGGGAAACAAGCATCCGTCCTTCCCTTTTTAATGAGCGCTCAATCGCAACTTTATTATATTCAACAAGTGAGACCCACAGATTAAGGAGTAACCGATTATGGCTAGCCTCAACGATTGTCTTATGAAATAAATAGTCTTCTTCAACTGGTAAGTCTCCATGGGCCCATTCTTCTTTCGCCTGGTTAACCAACTTTTGCAATTGATTAACAGCCTCATCGGTAATCCGCTCGCAAGCTAATTTAAGTGCTTCAAGCTCTACTATTCGTCTTGTTTCCGTCAAATCCTTCCTCGCATTTTCATCTTTAAGAAGAAATGATAAGAGAATTTCTACAAGCCGATAGCTACCAAAAGCTTTTATGTAGGTTCCTTCACCACGTCTTGTTTCTATTAAATCTAATAATTCAAGAGCTCTTAACGCCTCACGAACAGAGGAGCGACCGACATCAAGACGGTCGCTCAATTCTCTTTCCGATGGTAACTTGTCCCCACTTGCCAATTGATCTTCATTAATAATATTATTGATTTGCTTAATGACTTCTAAATAGACTTTCGGTTGTTCCGATGACATTTGTCACCCTCACCTCAGTTATAAACATATTATTTATTTTTCATCCCCAATAATGGCAAGTTTTCTTGTTTTTTCTGCTATTTTTTCTGGATCAACCTGTTTTCTAGCAACACCTGTTTCCATCGCTGTTTTAGCAACTGCTGCTGCAACTGCTGGTGCAACACGTGGATCAAATGGAGCTGGAATAACATAGTCTGGTGATAGATCTGCTTCAGCTACTAAGTCAGCAATAGCATAAACAGCTGCAACTTTCATCTCTTCGTTAATATGCGTAGCTCTTACATCCAGTGCACCGCGGAAAATACCAGGAAACGCTAATACGTTGTTGACTTGATTTGGAAAATCTGAACGACCTGTTCCTATTACACTTGCACCTGCTAATTTTGCTTCTTCCGGCATAATTTCTGGAACCGGATTAGCCATTGCAAAAATGATAGGATTATCATTCATGCTCTCGATCATTTCTTTTGTTAAAGCACCAGCAACAGAAACGCCAACAAATACATCCGTACCTTTAATAACGTCAGCTAAATTCCCTTCTAATCTGTCACGGTTTGTATTTTTTGCAACCTCAGCTTTCATATCATTCATCCCGTACGTGCGGCCTTCAAAAATAGCTCCCTTTGAGTCACACAAAATGATGTCACGAACACCCATACGTTGCATAAGCTTAATGATTGCAATTCCAGCTGAACCTGCTCCATTTGCAACCACTTTTATTTCAGATAACTTTTTCCCAGAGATCTTTAGTGCATTAATTAAACCCGCTAAAGTAACAATCGCTGTACCATGTTGATCATCATGAAAGACTGGGATATTTGTTTCTTTCTTTAGTCTCTCTTCAATTTCAAAACATTCTGGTGCAGCAATATCTTCTAAATTGACCCCGCCAAATGTTGGCTCCATTAGTTTAACAGTTTCAATAATTTTCTCAACATCATTTGTCCGTAAGCAGATTGGAAATGCATCTACCCCAGCGAATGATTTAAATAATACAGCTTTTCCTTCCATTACTGGTAAAGAAGCTTCTGGACCAATATTGCCAAGGCCTAGTACGGCTGTCCCGTTACTAACAACAGCAACCATGTTGCCTTTCATCGTATACTCATAAACTGTTTCAACATCTTCGAAAATCTCTTTACAAGGTTCAGCTACCCCTGGAGAATACGCCAAGCTTAAATCTTTAGCGTTTCTAACAGCGACTTTTGTTTTTGATTCCAGTTTCCCTTGGTTAACACGATGCATATGTAAGGCTTCTTCTCTTGTGGTTGCCACAACGACACTCTCCTTCTTCTTTCTAGATAATTGTAAGATCTTTTACTGGTCAGACCACCTAAAACATTTCTAATTATATAGAAGAACTGCTCATTAGCCAAGTACAAAAGCTGAATTTTTTATCATTCTTTTAAGATGACATTATTATATCCTAATATCTTTTTTAATGTATTGATAGAAGATTCATCGGCTTTGACCCTATACTCATCACTTAGATGTTTTGTTTGTTTGGTTTGTTCATAATACAGGATGACCGGGATTTTCCCTTGTTTCTCTAATAAGGCTGATTTCACCTGTTCTAAAATAGCTGGCGTTTGATGGTTCGAGCTAATTCGCAAATACAGGGTTGTTACATTTCCTCTTGACTCAAGAATCGATTTAACTAATCCTATCTTTCCAACAATAAACTGGGTTCTCCCCTTTGAACTGTCATAATGACCTTCTACAATCACCAACTCCCCATCAATGACTGCTTGTTGTGAGCTTTCCCAAATACGTGGAAAAATAACAAGCTCTCCACTACCTGATTCATCTGTCAGTTGCGCAAAAGCCATTGATTCCCCTTTTTTTGTTTTAATCCTTCTTACTTGTGACAGAAGCCCAGCAATCCGAATTGTTTCTTTACTCTTTGACGCATCTTGTAACGTACGTCTTCCTAGTGACTGTAATTGACTTTTATATTGTTCAATTGGGTGTCCTGATAAATAAAATCCTAATGATTCTTTCTCATAGTCTAATTTTTCTTGAATAAGAAGCGGCTCCACTTCGTTGTATTCAGGCGTTTGAATATCAAGTGTAAACAGCCCTTCTGTTTCATCTTGAAACGAATTCACTTCTAGTGCAAACTTCCATGCGTCTTCAACTGAAAATAATAACGTTGCCCGTTCAGGGTGAAAATCATCCATTGCCCCAGCCTTGATTAAATTTTCGATTGCTTTTTTATTTACAATCTTTTGATCGGTTTGAACAACAAAATGAAAAAAGTCTTTAAACGATTCCTTTTCTCTAGCTTGTATTATCCTTTTGGCCGCTTGAAATCCTACATGAGCAACTGGAAGTAATCCAAAACGTATGCCTTCTCCTTCAATTGTAAACAATACGTGGCTCTTACATACAGAAGGAGGAAACACCTCATAGCCTGCTTCTTTGCACTCTCGAATGTGATGAGCTAATTTATCTGCATTATTCCACACACCTGATAAAAGAGACGTATAAAAAGCTAAAGGATAATTCGCTTTTAAATAAGCCAACAAATAACTTATCATACTATAAGCAACGGCGTGGCTCCTATTAAATCCATAATCAGCAAAACGTTCAATCAATTCATATACATCCGTTGCAACTTGCTCGGTGTAGCCCTTATCCATTGCCCCGTTAATAAATGCATCACGATGCTTATTAAGCTCGCCCTTCTTCTTCTTACTAATTGCCCTTCTAAGATTGTCCGCTTGTGCAAGTGAAAATCCTGCCATTTTTGAAGCCACTTCCATGATTTGTTCCTGATAGACGATAACGCCATACGTTCTTCTTAATATTGGTTCAAGGTCTGGGTGCGCATATAATACTTCTTTCGTTCCATGCTTTCCACTAATGTAAGAAGGAATGTACTCCATGGGACCTGGTCGGTACAACGCATTAACAGCCACAATGTCTTCAAATTCCGTTGGCTGTAATTGTTTTAGCACTTGCCTCATCCCGTCTGATTCGAGCTGAAAGATCCCTGTTGTTTCACCACTACCTAACAATTTGAAAGCTTTTTGATCATCTAATGGGATTCGAGAAAATTCTACCTTCAATCCATAATGATGTTCAATTAATCGAGCAATGTTTTCTAATAACGTCAAGTTGCGTAACCCAAGAAAATCAAATTTAAGCAAGCCAACCTTTTCTACTACATCCATGGTTGCTTGTGTAAGTGAGATTGATGATTGCCCTGCTTGTAGTGCTATGACACCTGTTAACGGTTCTGCACTTATCACCACTCCAGCTGCATGTGTAGATGCATGCCTAGGCAAACCTTCTAATTTTTTTGCGATTTTCCAAAGAGCGGCTAGCTCATTGGAATCACTTATTAGCGATTGAATACGTGTACTATTTTGCATGGCTTTTTCTAACGTAGTTCCAGGGACTGCTGGAATTTCCTTTGCTATTTGACCGATTACATAACTATCAATTCCAAGTACCTTGCCCACATCACGAACGACTGCCCTTGCCGCCAATGTCCCAAATGTAATAATTTGCGCTACGTGCTCATGACCATATTTTCGTTGCACATATTCGATAACTTCATCGCGTCGGTGATCAGGAAAATCAATATCGATATCTGGCATTGACACACGCTCATGATTTAAGAAACGTTCGAATAACAAGTCATACTGCAAGGGATCTACGTCTGTAATGTAAAGAACATAGGCAACAAGAGAACCTGCTGCAGACCCTCTACCAGGTCCTGTTAATATCCCTTGTTCTTTCGCATATTTCATAAAATCCCATACAATTAGAAAATAATCATTAAACCCCATTTGATTAATGACAGCTAATTCTTTGTTTAGCCTTTCCTTCACTTCGTCTGTTAGATCTCCATACCGTCTTTTGCAGCCTTCCTCACACAATGAACGCAATACATTAATTGCCTTTGCATCTTCTAAAGGGAATTTAGGAAGTTTTCGTTGTCCTAGTTCGAGTTGAACGGAACACAACGAGGCAAAGTGACTTGTATTGGCTATAGATTGCATTTCCTTAGAAAACCGCTCACGCATTTCGCTTGGACTGTGTAAATAAAAGGAACGCTCCTCTTGTTCTAGAGGGTAATCCTCGGCTTTCACACCCTCTCTAATCGCACGAATTACTTGATAGGAAGCTGCATCTTGCCTTTCTAAAAAACGTGCAGGATGGGAAGCTAGAAGCTTCATTCCGCTTTTCTCTGAAAATCGTTTTACCTTTTCTTGTCTATCTTTATTTTGTCCATCTAATGTTTGGAGTTCCAAAAACCAATCAGTACGCTTTGTGCCCCCCTTCCATGTCTCACACCACGTAAACGCCTTATCAAATTGACCATTGTTAATTTCTTCATCTAATACACCTTTTTGAAAAGGAATGACAACTAGAACATCTCGAAAGTACGGGACCACTTCTTGATTTGTTAAGCTAGGTACTTTTGATTGTTGATGCCCAACTTTTGTTGCTAACTTAAGAAGGTTTGCATATCCTGTTTCATTCTTGGCATAAACTCGAATAAAACCAAACGACCCTTCTTTATATTCAATCGTTAACTCAAGTCCAAATATCGGTTTAATTTTATATTGTAAACAAGCTTGGTAAAAAGGCACAGCACCATACATAACATGGTGATCACATAATGCTAGCGTATCGTAACCAAGCTCACTCGCCTTTTTAACTAGTTCCTCTATTCGATTCGTTGATGATAGAAGACTGTATTCACTGTAAACATGCGTCTGAACAATCTCCATACAACTCTCCTCACCTTTCATCCTTTGTATTTCTAGTATAGTACAAATTTAGTATCAATGAATATGAGACGGCCTTACGACTTTTTAATTCCTAGTCATAATTTTTACTTTTTCTACTTATAAATGATATGGATAAGCTCTTTTATCTGAACTGAAATAATGAAAGTGGGTGGAACCACATGCTAAGTAGAGAACTTCTCGCAACGTTAATTATTGATTTCTTTGTCGCATTCGGCGTTATCATCGGTGGGGCCATCATTGGTGGGATTGGTGCATTTTTAATAGGAAAACCGCCGTTATCAGTGATGCACGATTTAGCCGGTAGTCTAAAAATCTGGGCCATCGTTGCCGCAATTGGTGGAACTTTCGACGCAATTACTAGTATAGAGCGAGGCCTCTTTTACGGAACTCATGATGATATTTTTAAAACAGGGTTTATGATCTTTGCTGCGTTATGCGGTGCGCAATCTGGGACAATACTAATTCAGTGGATTGTTGGGGAGTCATTATCACCATGAGGGTTCCTCCTTTTTATGAACGCCCGACTGTAAAGCGTTTTTTTGCTGGCATGATCTTAGGAGTAATTATTGGTTGGTTCTTTTTCATCTATCAATATGGACAAGTGTATGAAGGTTTAGTATTTCGAATATCCGAACAACAAGCGATCATTAACGAGCTTCAAGACGACATTGATCTATTACGTAGCGAACAAAGCAGGCTGAATGAAGAGAATCAAAAAAAATTGACCGTACAGGAAATAGATATACAATTTAGTAACGACCGTAGGCTCCGGCTTAATCAATTAACATTACTAGATTTAAAGCAGCAGGCCTTAAATGAATTACAATATATTAAACGAAAAGATATCGAAACGGTATCAAATATGAATGACCTAATGATTAGCAACCTTGAAAATAAAGTTTTCCGTGCAGGAGATAAACGGTACCAGTTGGAAGTTGAACATGTACATCTGTATACGACTGTTCGAATTATCGTTAAAATTATTCCTTCCAACAGTTAATTATCACATTTTTTTGAACGTTCCGTCATAACCCATTCTTATCTTTTAATCTATTGTATAATAAGTATAGAATCTCATTACGATATGGGAGGGTTATTAATGGACATTACCGGAAAAGAAATGGTCATTAATCGGAAGGAAATGGCCTTTAAAAAAATTGAAAAGATAAAAAATGGCTTTTCTGCCTTTGCAGAATCTAAAGAAGTGACCGAGCTCATCCGAAACGAGCTAAAGAAACAAAAAATCGATGTACACGAAGATGTAACTGATGTAGGATCTTGGTTTACACCTGTCAATAAACTATAGAGTTCCACCTTAATAAGAGGGTGTCTCAAAAGGTCAAAAACAGACCTTTTGAGACATCCCCTATGACACTTTCGCCTCCTTATCAAAAAGCAGGCATAACCTTATTTACAAGCTTCCACTAACTTCTTCACAATTTCTTCTGTCTCCTCCCAAGAGTGAGCAGTTGCCCCAGCAGCCATAGGATGTCCTCCACCGTTATGTTCGGCTGCAATCGTATTTATCACAGGGCCTTTCGAACGAAGCCTTACTCGAATCTTGTCATCGTCTTCAACAAAGAACACCCACACTTTCAGTCCTTCTACATCAGAGAACGTATTAACAAGCTGTGATGATTCTGTAGACGTCACATTAAATTGTTCCAGCTCCTCATTTGTTAAGCGCATCACCCCAACTTCATTTTCAATGATTGAAAAATGTTGAAGTACATACCCTTGTAGTCTCGTTATTTTCAAGTCTTTTTTATGTAAATTGGAATAAAAAGCATTTTGATCAAACTTTTGATTAACTAAAAGACTTGCTCTTTGTAGCGTTTCTGGTGTCGTATTTGTATACCTGAAACGACCTGTATCACCTACAATTCCAGCATATAACAATAATGCCGATGCTGGATCTAGTTTATATCCAACTGCTTTGCCTTGTTCTACGAATTCAACTATCATCTCACTTGTTGAACTATATGTTGTATCAACCCAATGTAAGTCTCCATATGGTTCTTCATTTGGATGATGATCAATTTTAATAAAAAACGCACCTTGATCATAACGTTTATCATCAATTCTATCTGTGTTAGCTGTATCACATACAATAACAAGAGCTTGTTTATACTCATGATCTGAAACAAAGTCCATCTCACCTAGAAAAGCTAGACTTTGCTCCTCTTCTCCCACCACGAATACTTTTTTGTTTGGAAAGCGCACTTTAATCACTTCTGCTAAGCCCAATTGTGATCCTAATGCATCAGGATCAGGTCGCTCATGACGATGAATAATGATCGTCTCGTATTGATTAATTGCGTCTTGAATCTGTTTTATCATAATTTCTTCCTCCTTAAAGTACTTGTTCACTGTTCCTCCACTGGCAAATTCGTTCTTCCCGATATACAATGGCTACTAGAGGTTGTACTTGAAACATTAGATAGGTATGTCTTTTAACCACTTAGATATTAGGGGAGGTTCATTTTTTTGGATAAACTGTTAACAATTATTATCATCATTTCAGCTGTCTTTTTCTTATATAATAAAATTAGAATGTGGCGCTCAAAAGAATCTTTATTAAAACGAATTTATCAAACTAAGTCTTCTTTGTCATTAGGATTTTTCCTAACGGCGTTTGGTGCAAATCTTCTCATCTACAATAGAAGCGTAGTTGACCTTGTCGTAGGTGCGATCTTTGCCATTCTTGGTGTTGCAAATATCGTTTATGGATACCGTGCCTCTCGTCATTATGTGGCACAATTAGGTGACTAATAAAAAACAGGAAGGGCTTGCTTCCGGCTATAATATATGTTGTATATATCAACATACATGCCAGACGGAGCAGACCCTTCCTTTGTTTGTGTTCGTTAGTCAATAACTTGAGCCATCATCATCGCCTTCCCAACGATAGCTGATTCATGATATAGTTCAACATCAATCTTTCCATGCTTCCTTCCAACCTCAAGAATCTTAGGTTTGATTGTAATCACACTATCAATTTGTACTGGTTTCAGAAAATACAATGTAATGTTTTCGACAACCAAATCTCCTTTTTTAAACTTCCGCATGACACGACTGCCTATTTCCGTTACGAGTGTTGTAATAACGCCATTAGAAATCGTCCCTAGCTGATTGGTCATTTGCGGGGTTACTTCACATTCGAAGGTTATTTCCTCTGAAGTTGAAATATCCTGCACTCGGCTCGTAACTATATCCTCAATCGTTTCACCGATATGTGGCTGCTTCTGAACCATTTGCAGTGCTTTTAAGACATCCTGCCTGCTAATTACTCCTAGTAACTTTCTTTGAGTATCAATAACAGGGAGTAATTCAATTCCTTCCCAAACCATAACATGCGCCACAGCCGCAATAGACGTCCGTTCATTGACGGTAATAGGGTTCTTTGTCATCACCTTTTCAATTGGCGTCTGTTTTGAAACGCCAAGCACATCTTTTGCTGCAACCATCCCTTGAACTTTCAAATTTCCATCGATAACAGGGTATCTGCTGTGTCCTGTTTTGCTATTTAAATCATGCCATTTCTCAACAGTGTTTTGCGTTGTCATATAGAAAGTATCTTGAAAAGGTATTAAAATATCGTCAACTAAAACAATTTCTTTTTTTATGAGCTGGTCATAAATCGCACGGTTAATCATTGACCCAACGGTAAAAGTATCATAGCTAGTTGAAATAATTGGTAGCTCAAGTTCATCCGCTAATTCAATCACTTCTTCACTTGTACCAAATCCACCTGTAATAAGAACGGAAGCCCCAGCTTCTAAGCCAACTTTATGGACTTGATCACGGTTTCCAACAATTAAAAGGTTTCCTGGATCTACATATCTCATCATCGCTTCCAACTTCATTGCCCCAATGACAAAACGGTTTAACGTCTTATGAAGCCCGTTTCGCCCACCTAATACTTGTCCATCTACAATGTTAACAACTTCTGCATATGTAAGCTTCTCAATATTTTCTTTTTTCTTATTTTCAATTCGAACGGTACCAACCCGTTCAATCGTACTAACTAGCCCTTGATTCTCAGCTTCTTTAATTGCTCGGTAGGCTGTTCCTTCACTAACTGTAAGGGCTTTCGCGATCGAACGTACGGAGATTTTCTCTCCTACTGCAAGATTCGTAATATATTCAATGATTTGCTCATGCTTTGTAGCCATGATAGCCACCACACTTTCACTCAGCTGTTGTACTAAAAATATGCATTCTGTACTAATGCCATTATACGTCTGAAAGTTCGGACTATCAAGGCTCTCTTATTATCCACGCATTTTTTCACGTGATTGGCTTACATATCGAATAGGTACAGCCACGCGTCTTCTTCGTTTTTTTTGGTATAACAGGTGGAAACCGTTACCACTAATTACGAGCATCGCAAACATAAGCCATGACCACGCAAACACCCTGTCCATTCCTGAACCATCAAAAGGTAAGTATTCTAATCCATACACAACCATTGCCACAGCAAGCAAAAAGGACAAAAACAGCCGTTGTTTCAAAGACATCACCCCACTACTTGTTTGTACATTCTATGCAAAAAACAATAGAAAAGACCAAGAGCCTATTGAAAAAAGGGTGCATTTCCCTTTTTTCAATAGGCTCGAAGCAATATGCGAAGCCGCCGTTTTCTTTTAAGCCATTTGAGTGGGCTTCTCGAATGGCGCACGGCGTGTGGAGCCATTGCTTACTTGTTCGCTCTCTCAAAATATGAAAAAGGGTGTACTTCCCTTTTTTCAATAGGCTCGACGAAAAAAGAGTGAAGCATATACTTCACCCTTTCCTGAAACTATTTCATTTCCTATTTACAATTCAATTGATTCCCCAACTGTTAAGGCAAGACCTTTTTTTCCTGATAAGTTTTCAGCAAATTCAACTGGATCTTGTTCAATAACAGGGAACGTATTGTAATGGATTGGTACGACACGCTTAGCTTGCAACCATTCTGAAGCAACCGAGGCGTCCTCTGGCCCCATTGTAAAGTTATCACCAATTGGTAAAAATGCTATATCAATCGAATTTCGTTCACCAATTAATTTCAAATCACTAAATAAAGCGGTGTCTCCTGCGTGAAAGATTGTTTTCCCTTCAGCTGTAAATAATATCCCTGCAGGCATTCCTGTATATACAATTTTTTGTTCTTCTTCAATGGTAAATGATGACCCATGAAATGCCTGTGTCAGCTTCACTGTACCAAATTCAAACTGTTGAGAGCCGCCAATATGCATAGGGTGGGTTTTGACACCTTGCCATCCTAAATAGGTAGCAAGCTCAAAAGGTGCAATAACAAGTGCATCGTTTCTCTTCGCAAGCTCAATAGTATCTCCTACATGATCATTATGCCCGTGTGTTAAAAGGATCACATCCACTTTGAGCTCTTTTGCATCTAAATCTGTTAGCTGATTTCCTGTAATAAACGGATCAATAATAATTCTCTTACTTTTCGTTTCAATTTGTACAACAGAATGTCCATGATAACTAACTTTCACGCTATATCGACTCCTTTTAGTAATCTTTTTCCCTATCAACTTATTAACCAACAGCTAATAGATTTCCTGCAAATATTTATGATTCTTTTCTTTCTCCATTTTGAAAAAGCATTTGCTTTTTCACTCCTGTTGTCTCTGTCACATATGAAGCTTCCAATACCGCTGTTGAATCAATTGATAGGACGATATCTTTTAATTTTGGATACATAAACCGGTTTGTTATGCAATAAATAATTAATCTTTCGTCCCCTGTGTAGCCACCTTGTCCATACAAATATGTGATGGATACATCGAGTTCTTCCAATAGTTTGTTGCCTATAACATGAGGCTTCTCTGAAATAATCATCACCGATTTGCCCTGATTTAAACCATCTAAAACAAAATCAATCATTTTAGAAACGATATAAAAAACAGCAATACTAAACATCGCTTGCTCCAATGTAAATACAAAGGCAGCTGCTGTAAGGATAATCGCGTTGATAGCTAATAAAAACGTACTAATTGGAATATGAAAACGTCTATTAACCCAAATCGCAACCATTTCCGTTCCGTCAACTGCACCTCCAGCTTTTACGACAAGTCCTATTCCTAAACCAAGCATCAAACCTCCATATAAGACAATTAATACCTCTGAAGATGTTATGGCTTGCATCGGAGCTAACCACCATAACGCCGCCGTTGTTACGGCATTAGCATATAAAGTTCGTACAACAAATTTTCTCCCCATAAAACGTCCAGAAATAAGAAGAGTAGGGACATTCAAAGCTAGGTATACAGCCCAGATAGGCCATCCCAATTGAGAATTGGCCATGATCGCTATTGCCGTCACACCACCATCAACAAGGCCATTCGGTGCAAGAATCAGTTCTAAACCGGCCGCAACAATGATCGAGCCAATCGTTAAAGTAAGGTAATAAAAAAATGGTTTCATTTGTTTCCCCTCTTCTCCTTGTCTATCTTATTTTAACATATGATGTTAAATTAAGAATAATCATAAAGCTTTGAAAGGAGTTAATTATGTTAGATCATCGGTTACAAACTTTGCAAACCTGGTTAAAAAATGGAGATGTTGCGTATGCATTTATACAAGGCAAAGCAAACTTATTCTACCTTACAGGATTTCGTTGTGAGCCTCATGAACGATTAGTTTCTTTATTTGTTTTTCAGAATGAGGAACCTATATTAATTTGTCCAAATATGGAGAAGGAACTCGTGCGACAAGCTGGGTGGAAATATCCTATTATTAGTTATAGCGATCATGAGAATCCATGGGTGCTCATATCAACATATGTTTCTTCATTAAAAATTAATGGCTCCAACATTGCCATTGAAAAAAGTCTACTCTCTGTGGCAAGAGCGGAACAATTAAGAGAGCTTTCTAAAGGAGCAGATTTCATCTGTTGTGAAACGGAATTAATGAATCTGCGCCTAATTAAGAGTAATGAAGAAATTGCTATTTTACGCGAGGCTGCAAAGCTGGCAGACTATGGGGTTGAAGTTGGCGTACACGCTCTTTCAACGGGCCGGACGGAAATGGACGTACTTGCAATGATTGAGTTTGAGCTAAAACGAAAAGGAATTTCTGAAATGTCATTTGGGACACTTGTACTTAGCGGGGAGCAGTCTGCTAATCCTCATGGCAAACCAAGTATGAAACGCCTACAAGAAGGTGAGTTTGTTTTATTTGATTTAGGAGTTGTGTTAGACGGCTATTGTTCAGATATAACAAGAACAGTCGCCTTAGGTAAAATAACGGAAGAGCAGCAAAATATCTACAATACCGTATTACATGCACAAACAGAGACATTAAAGCTATGTCAAGCTGGTACCATCTTGGGAGATTTAGACCGTAAAGCTAGGTCTATTATTACAGATGCTGGCTATGGCTCATATTTTCCACACCGAATTGGACATGGATTAGGGACAGAAGTCCACGAGCTCCCTTCTCTTAACGAAACAAATAATGATCAGTTACAAGTCGGAATGACTTTTACCATTGAGCCTGGAATCTATGTTCCGAAAACAGGTGGCGTTAGAATTGAAGATGATGTGTTGATAACAGCAGAGGGATATGAATGCTTAACACAATATCCGAAAGAGCTACAAGTCATTAAATAAGACTTTAGAGGGTGTCGCAAAAGGACTGTTTTTGACCTTTTGAGACACCCCCTAAACAATGAGCGAAGTCGTTGCATCTTTTAAAAGCCTGAGAGGAGTGGGTTACACACTCACGGCGTGTAGCGAACCGAGCCATTGCTCCTCAGTTCGACTTTTGGAACAGCCCCTTTTCAATTTTTTATTCAGGTTTGTTGTCTTTCTTCCACTCATATGGTACTTTTGACCAATTATAAAACATCATAATTAAGACCATTATCACGCAAATACTAATATTCTGTAACCAGTTAACTTCCCTATGAAAGATGAATTGAACGATAGCTGCTGCTATCAAATAAAATAAGGGCATTCTAATATTAATCTTAAACATATCGGTCCCCCTTTATTGATTAAACTATGTATTTAGTTACCCATTGAACCATATTGAACATAACGTGTTACTCTCTCTTTAACCTCACCTGAAAGTAGATTATACTTAATTTTTTTCTTGAAAATTAAATCCTTATCAATATACACTTTACAATTTAACTTAATAAACCACCCAATTTCACTTTTAATATTCGAGGTTGATTATGTTCTTCAATGATACCTGTTAACGTATGAAAAGATATATGCCAAGAGTACCAACTATTTCTTTTTTCTCAGAAACAATTTTACCATTTATGTATAATTGTTCATGATTATACCGATTTACAATTAGTACCTAATTAAGAATTCGAAAGTGAACCTTAAACGTTTTATTTTTATGACTTTAAATATTCCCTGCTACTTTTATTACTTTCCAATCCCTCATTCGCCATTGCTACTTGAGCTTCTGAAGATAATTTTATTAGCTAAAATATTTGAAAACCGAAATAAAAAAACTGCCCCCCATTGTTCGATCACAACGGAATGCAGCTTTCTCTTTTTATTAATTAAACGAATCGACCGAACGGCATTTTATTAAATAGCAAATGCGTGGTTTCCTATTACTTTTACAACTTCACGTGTAAAAATCCAATCACTTGTTGCTGTCTCAGGGTTATAGAAGAAAACAATGTCTTCTTCAATTCCTTGATAGGCTAACGCTTCTTCCACAGCATCATACGCATCCTGGTCAGCTGGTTCATAAATGGAGTTATTAAGCACAGGTTCAAATGCATTCGTTTCATAAATAACTTCCTCAATTGTATCAGGGAACTCTTCATGTTCCACACGATTGAGCACGACCTCTGCTACTGCCACTTTACCAACATATGGCTCTCCTTTTGCTTCGGCGTGAACGAGTTGAGCAAGTAAATCTTTTTCTTCATCAGAGATTGTTAGCGCATCATCTCTGTTTTCTTTTAAGGTCATAAATAGATTAGGCTCTACCTCAAAACATGCGTTTTTTATCTTCTCTTCAAATTGGTTAAAACCATATTTTACGCACATCAATCCCAAAACGTCACCCGGTTGACTAGACACATTGGCTTTGGCGCTTACTTTATTTGCAGTATAGGAACCGATTACTACGATTACTGTCATGAGAAAGACAAATACAATTTTCATTGGTTACCCTCCTGTTTTTGTAATGATACAGGCTCATAAAAAGGCTAACAGTTTTTCGTAGGATTCACATTAGTAGATGATTGGTAGGCTTACCAATTGGTTTGGAGGTTTGGAAGTATCTAGTTAAGTTGCCACTGCATTCTCATCCAGCAATCTTCATCAAAAATAGATCAATCTAAAAAATATTTATTGACAATGATTATCTTCAGCAATAGAATTTCAGTGCAGGTTAACGAAAATGATTATCAATACCAATTATCTTGTATTTTGAATATTTTTACCTACACTAAATTGAACTTTATCGATTTACGATAAATAATTATCTTTTTTTATTATACTTTTACTGTTATATAAATCCCATTGCGTCTCAGACATAGAAAAAAGCATTCCTCATTTTAAGAAATGCTCGATGAAACATGAATTTTTTATTTTCCAAAGACATTCTGCAACAGTGATTACCGATTAACTATTTTCCTCGGCGTGAGCACCCCCATTCATGACGAATTAATTATAAATCGTCCCACCCGAAGGACTGTCATACCAGTTCCAAAAATCCACTTCACCTAACGTGCTATAAATAATCGAATGATTTTCTTGAAGGGTTAGTAGCTCTTTTGTCGGACCAGTAACTACCACTCCATACGTTTTAACCCCATTTTCTTCAACATAATTATAACGTTCTTCAATACTAGTATCATTATTGTAGTACCAAATGTATCGATCTACTAGTTTTTTATTTTCAGCCAGAAACTTTAATCCTGTTTTAAATGCTTCTGCTCGCTTATGACCATCTCCTCTTGTTGCAATTGATACTTCACCTCTTATAAAATCAAATATTGCATGTTCATGGAAACCCCAGATATCGGTACTGGCACTTAAATATGGTGAGTGGTAAGGATCCCCTTCCCCTTCTGTACCTGTATCAATGGCGTACCATACTATATCCAAGTCGTAGCCATGTAATAGAACATACACATCGTCTACGATGTATAAGTCTAAACCTTTAAAGTTCCGCTCACATAAATAAAGTCGGTTAGACTTTTTTCTCTACTGCTTTTATGAATCGAATGACCCAATATAAAACGATCCAAGGGAAAATGAATTTAGTCGTCCATTCAACGAATTCAAGAATGAAGTAAAACTGATAACCAAAATAAGGAAAGACTACATTAAGCGCCGCAAACATCCCAGCCGCAATTATGAAATATTTCATCATACGACTTAAATTTGTCCTTCTCATGAAAAGCATGAACGCAATTAAAAATAAAATAACAAGTAGCACAACTAACAAATCATAAAATATAGAATAGCTAGTACTGTACCTAATATACTCCATTGTTTCCCCTCATTTCACAAAGCGAAAAACTTCACAATATCTATTTTAACATAAATATCCAAGGTCCATAAGAAATGGCCCTCCATAATCTGGCCCTATTCATTTAGAAAGAGCGCAATTCTCTTATTCTAGAAAAGCGCCCGATTGTTGAAGGTCAAAGGATGTTAAATATACTATACTGTAACAGGAACTATCTTTTCCTAAACGCAACAATTCTAATTCGTTTATAATCAGCTTCCCAGATACCATCTTTATATAAATCAGATTGTAACTTATTTTTTATTTTTCCGTAAATAACTATTTTTTCTTCCTTAGATAACTCAGGGAAAAAGTCATTCGCAAAACTATCTAAGCAATGATTCAATCCTTTTTCTCCATCAGTTAATGGGGTAGGTCTATCAAAATGTTGAGCATATGATACTCTAAATCCGTACTGTTCAAGTATAGTACTATATTCTCCTATACTTGGAAAATACCAAGGGTTTCTTTCTGCTACATTCATTCCATATTCTTGAGAGAGTACCTCTGTTATTCCCCGAATAACAGTTTGAACATTTCCTTGTCCACCAAATTCAGCTACAAAGCGACCTCCTGGATGTAATGCTAGCTCAACCGATTCGACCACTTTGGTAGCTTGTTTCATCCAATGAAGGGCTGCATTCGAAAAAACAGCATCATACTTTTCATTTGTTCTAAATGTTTCTCCATTTTCAACAATGAATGGGATTTGAGGATACTTTTTACGTGCCTTCTCAATCATTTCTCCTGAGAAATCACTTCCCGTCACAATCGCACCGGACTTAGAAATTTCGTATGTAAGATCTCCCGTTCCACAACCTAAATCAAGTATTTTCTCTCCCTTTTGTGGTTGAAGTAGCTCAACTACCCCTTTACCAAAAC
The DNA here is from genome assembly GCF_036663575.1 of Halalkalibacter flavus. Classification (NCBI taxonomy): domain Bacteria; kingdom Bacillati; phylum Bacillota; class Bacilli; order Caryophanales; family Bacillaceae; genus Halalkalibacter; species Halalkalibacter flavus. The sequence goes on along the minus strand of NZ_JAWRVK010000003.1, from coordinate 1,351 downwards.
TAGATACGAAGCTTAATTTATCATCGTACAAATCTGCATTCCAAACATTGACAAAACTCATGTAATTAACACTCCCTTAATTTCAAAATATTGTTATTTTCATAATAATCTATAAACATCTATTCGGCTAAGATATATAATCTATTATATTGATAGCCGCAGACTATGGAGGGATATTATGGACATGAGACTATTTGAGTATGCATTAGAAATATATAAAACAAAGAGCTTTTCAAAAGCTGCTTCTCATCTTCATATTGCACAGCCATCTTTAAGTAAACAAATTGCAAAATTAGAACAAGGAACTCGGTGTATGTTTGTTTAATCGAAAGCCTGGTACAGTAGAAGATTCTCGTTTGAATACGAAAACAATGCTTACTGAGCCCCTTTATCTTGTATTGCCAAAAGAACCAAAACAATGGATGCCTGAAAAATTAAAACAGATGATCTATTCTCCTAAATTGATCAAACAAACTGCTTTACCTATTGAGGGCTTTGCCAATTGTCCATTTATTTTATTGAAGCAAGGATACGGTTTTCGTCGTACAGTATTAGAATTATGTGCGAGAGGTAGATTTGAACCACAGATTGCTTATGAAACAAGTAGCATTGAAACAGCTCAATCTCTTGTGGGACATGGTCTTGGTCTAACAGTAGTTCCTGAAATGATCGATTACCGAAGTCCTCAGCAAACTTACTTTTCTTATATTAAATTAGATTCAAATCCTACCCGTACACTAGTGTTTACATATAACAAGGAACGCTATCTTAGTATAAATGCAAAAGCTTTAATAGAAATTTATGAAAAACAAAGCTAATTCAAAATATAAAAACCTTTTTCTGTTAGCTTCTATTAAGCTTTGCCATATAAATATACAGTTCAGTTTACATTACCATTCCTAACGAAAGTTACCAATGACACCCCCCTTGTGCGCAAGGGGGGTCAACTTGTCATAATTTATTGCTTTTACAGGATTATACACATCGATGATAAATCAACGTTTACGTGCGCTCAAGCGCAATAAGTGGGGTTTTATGCAACTTCTTATTCTAGAAATGCGCCCGATTGTGGAAGAACATGTTTACATAGACTTGTTGAATGCACCCGTTACTTCAAGAGTTATTTCATTTTATCAAGAGGAAAATCAAACTGAGTGAAAATTAAAATAAGAACAGCTCCCGATATAAGCCACGCTAGCAGTGGGTTTTTATAATGAATGGGGAATATAATAAACATAAAAATAAGAAATAGAAATGAATTCCACATTTGCCATCCATTGTGATGAGAAATTAATCCTAAATGAATATTTATAATTTCAATTGAAGCGTATAGCAAAACCCAAAAAATAAA